>NZ_JADBTB010000195.1:0-2699 GCF_020246405.1 Microcystis sp. M083S1 | reverse complement strand
CTTATCAAGGGGGGACTAAGGGGGGATCGGCACCCCCCTTATCAAGGGGGGACTAAGGGGGGATCGGCACCCCCCTTATCAAGGGGGGACTAAGGGGGGATCGGCACCCCCCTTATCAAGGGGGGACTAAGGGGGGATCAGAGGCAAAATCTATATTCAATTTAATTATAACTACTTACTTGTCTAGTTTTTGGTGGTGAGAAAGTTGTAGGCTTTTCAGTGAACAGTAAACTGATAACTTATAACTGATAACTGATTTAAGCAAAACGACGACGAAGTAAGGGCTGAATTGCCAAAAGGATTAGCAGATCGAAAGCGAAGAGCAGGGCTAAAACTGTCAAGAAATTGAGGTCAAGCCAAGGGGTTTGTAAGACTATGCTATCAAAAGACCAGTGCTGATTGAAATAAATATAACGGATTGGTTCGATCGCATAGGTAAGAGGGTTGAGACTAGCGATTACTTGTAACCAATCTGCCATAAAGTTTAAGGGAGCGAGGGCGGTACTGGCAAATAAAAGCGGTAAATTGGTGACGAAAATGACGGCGATTAATTCGATATGTCCGGGCAGAGCAAAGGTTAAACTGAGACTCAAGGCAGTCATCCCCAAAACTATTAGGAAAACAATCAAAGCGATCGCACCTAATCCGGCTAAACTAGGCAATCCGGCCCCTAAAAAGGCACTAGCAGCCACGATCGAGGCGGTTTGGATGAAACTGAGGACGATAATATAGATGGTAGAAGCGGCCACGATCGAGTAACGAGTGGTTAAAGGTGCTACCAAGAGACGGTTAAGGAAGCCAAATTCTCGATCGAACATTACCGGCAAACCGGCATTGAGGGCCCCAGAAAAAGCGGTAAAGACAATCACTCCGGGGGCGAGAAATTTAGCATAACTGAGATCGTTGCCGAATAGTCCCTGGGGAGCCTTATAAAACAATGCCCCGAATAAAATCAGCCACATAAAGGGCTGAATTACCCCCGCGATTAGGGTTGAAGGACGACGTTGTAATTGGATGAACAGACGTTTAGTCATGGCCAGAGTTTCTTGCAGAAATTCCCCTAGCACATTTCCCCCATCCTCCACCGTTGCTGCTCTAGTGGGATTGGGGGCTAAACTAGCTTTTAAGGAAGAAGGTGTGATGGTTTGGCTCATGAAATATTTACCTCTAATGCAGTCTTAACGAGTAATTTAGATAGTCAACAGTTTATAAGTGATCAGATGGCTCTCTTGGGGTCCCGGTGATCAGCAAATCCTCTCGAAGAAAAGGCTGACACCCTACCACTTCTCCAATATACAAGGGGCGCAAGCCTTGGGGGAGAAGAATGTAAATATTTATTAAATTGTAGCTTTTGATACAACGCGGGGGGGGGAAGTGTGTACCCTCTTGAATGTTAGGTTCGCTGGTCATTGTTTTGGGTTGCCCTATTGCTTAACCCAAATCTAAATGTCCTAAGCACTCAAACCATTTACCATTAACCCTTTTCTTTTGATGAAAATAAAACAACTCGGCATTGTCTCCGCCGGGGTTGCCCTGGCAACTCTGGGAACCAGTGCGGCACAGGCTGCTTTGGTGGTCGTCCCTACAGGCTTGAATCCGGGCGATCAGTATCGTTTGGTGTTTGTCACCTCCGGCACACGGAATGCAACAAGCTCCAACATCAACGACTACAATACCTTTGTCACCAACCAGGTAACAGGAAGCGCTCTTGCTACGCAATTAACAACGGCAGGATTTAACCTGGGTACAATCACTTGGAAGGCGATCGGTTCTACTTTCGCTACCTCTGCCAAAGTCAATACCGGTACTGATGGCAGTCAGCCAGATGTTCCCATCTACCTCATAGATGGCAACAAGGTCGCCAATAATAATGCCGATCTCTGGGATGGGTCTCTCCAACACCCCATAAATCTACAACCTAACGATGTTATCTCCTCCAACCTTGTTTGGACAGGATCAGTTTATCTCGGTACCGGATTTCCTCAGAATCAGTTGGGCGGAGGAGGGTTCTTTGGTTCCGTGGCCGCGGGGCAGGCTGATTCCGTGGTTTTTTCTGGTTGGATAGCGCAGACCACTGACGTTTCTTCCACTGCGAAGTCGCTGTATGCGATGTCGAGTGTGTTGACCGTGCCCGGAAATCAGCCCGCACCCGTTCCGGTCCCCGAACCCGCGAGCCTTCTTGGTTTTATCACACTGGGCGGTTTAATGCTAGGGGGTGCTGTCCGCAAAGCTAGAAAATAATGCCTACAAGGGAGAGGAGACGCGGGTTTCCTCTCTCTTTTTTGGGGGGTTTTTGATACTTGGTTCCAAGGCTCTGCCTTGTAACCAAACATTTAGGCTCTGCCTAAATTTAAAAGTCAATCTGAGGAATAGTTTCAGGATCTATCCCTAATTCCCGCAATCGTGCCGCTAGTTGTTCTGCTCGTTGTTTGGCCGCAGAAGCCTCTTGTTTAGCCGCAGAAACCTCTTGTTTCGCCGCAGAAGCCTCTTGTTTGGCCGCAGAAGCCTCTTGTTTGGCCGCAGAAGCCTCTTGTTTAGCCGCAGAAACCTCTTGTTTCGCCGCAGAAGCCTCTTGTTTCGCCACAATTAACTCCTCATCGGCCAGGGGAATCAACTCTCCCTCCAGCGTCAACCAGCGCAACCATAGCCGCTCAATTCCCCGATAGGAACCTTGCCACAAACCCAAGCTCAATTCCAGT
>NZ_JADBTB010000194.1:0-6492 GCF_020246405.1 Microcystis sp. M083S1 | reverse complement strand
GCAATCCCCACCCCCTTTTCGATACGGAATACTACCTCAAAACCTGCCCGGAAGCGGCCGATTCCGGGATGAATCCTCTGGCGCACTACATAACGCTCGGTTCACTATCCGGTCGCAATCCCCACCCCCTTTTCGATACGGGGTATTATCGAAAAATTTGTCCGGAAGTCGTATCATCGGCTACCGATCCTTTGGTGCATTATTTAACGATCGGCTCGGAAGCTGGATACAATCCCCATCCATTGTTCGATGTCGGATACTATCGTAAAAATTATCCAGAAGTTATCGCGTCGGGAATCGATCCTTTGTTACATTGCGTAGAGAGCGGTATTGAGAATACCCCTTACTCTTCGCTCCTAGCGGATAGATTATCTTCCGTGGTCGCCGCTACGATCGACACGCTTACCCAAACGGAATTATCCATACCGTTAGAGCGAGAAGCGCGGACAATTTCTTTTCCAGTTATCGAGAATCCGAAGGTAAGTATTATTATCCCCGTTTATAACCAAATTCACTACACGCTTCGCTGTCTCAAGGGATTAGCGCTACAGAACACCGATCTTTCTTTCGAGGTGATCGTGGTGGACGATAGCTCGAACGATACTACACCAGAAATACTGGCCTTGATCGAGGGGCTTCTTTATCTGCGTAACCCGGAAAATTACGGGTTTTTAAACTCTTGTAATCTCGCCGCCCGACAAGCAAAAGGAGATTACCTTATTTTCCTTAATAATGATACGGTTCCTTTCCAGGATTGGTTGAGCGAGATCATCGATCCCTTTTCGCGTCAAGAAAAGGTCGGTTTAGTGGGCTCCATGTTGATTTATCCTAACGGTACGTTACAAGAAGCGGGCGGATTAATCTGGCGCGACGGTTCTGGGTGTAATTACGGTCGGAACGGCGATCCCGAGGCTTGCGAGTATAATTTTGTTCGGGAAACCGATTACTGTTCGGGCGCGTCGATCGCTTTACCGTCGGAACTCTGGCGACAACTACAGGGGTTTGACCCTTTATTTTCTCCAGCCTATTACGAGGATACGGATCTGGCGTTCCGAGTTCGGAAAGCGGGTTATAAAGTGATCTATACCTGCTTTTCTAAAATCATTCATTTTGAGGGCATCTCTTCAGGAACCGACCTCAGCAAGGGAGTTAAACGTTATCAAGCCGTCAACAAACCGAAATTTTTAAAACGTTGGGAGACTACCCTAAGGGAACACGCGGAGGCTCCAGACTGGCGGGATCTACCCAATCGAGATCATCGAGTTCCTCGAAAATTACTCATGTTGGACGTTACGGCTCCGACCCCGGATCGCGACTCCGGCTCTGGAGATATTTTTAATTTTATGAAAGTGGCCAGAGAAGCGGATTGGGCGGTTACATTTATCGCCGATAATTTTTTGCACGAGGGGGATTCTCCCTACATTAAAAATCTTCAAAGAATCGGTATTGAATGTATTTATCGCCCTTATATTAATTCTATTGAAGAATATATAGAGCTTCAGGGAAATAAATTCGATATTATTGTCCTCTCGCGAGTTGATGTCGCCTCCTTGTACATCGATGTCGTGCGTCGCTACGCCCCAAACGCAAAACTGATTTTTAACACGGTCGATCTGCATTTCCTGCGGC
Source organism: Microcystis sp. M083S1 (assembly GCF_020246405.1). Lineage (NCBI taxonomy): Bacteria > Bacillati > Cyanobacteriota > Cyanophyceae > Chroococcales > Microcystaceae > Microcystis > Microcystis sp. M083S1. The sequence continues at coordinate 4,863 of NZ_JADBTB010000194.1, read as the reverse complement.
AGTCGAGAGGAGCGGCTGTTTTGGAAAAATTAGATTCTTTCGATGAAGTTGCCCGAACTTTTCGAGATGAAATTCGTGCGATCGCCATTTGCGAGAGAACGATCGTCGTTAGTCAGGAGGAAGCCGAATTGATTAAAAAGATTTTCCCTCCCGCAAGATTATCCGTTATTCCGATCATTCGAGAATTGCCAAAAACTATTCAAAAAATAGATTTTGATGATCGATGCAATATCGGTTTCATCGGTCAATTTGCCCATTTTCCTAATAGGGATGCTATCTCATTTTTTATTACCTCGATCTTTCCACGAATTAGCCAAGAGATTCCCGATTGCCGTTTGATTATTGCGGGTTCTAACATGCCAGAAAATATCGCAAAATTCGCCTCAGATAGAATTGTTATTAAGGGTTATATCGCCGATTTGCACGAGCTTTTCGGTAGCGTTCGGCTTTCGATTGCGCCGCTTCGGTTCGGTGCCGGTATGAAGGGAAAAATTGTGTCTAGTCTGCTTTACGGTGTACCTGTCGTGGCGACGAGTATCGCGGTTGAGGGAATGGGGATGACACAAGGAAAAGAGGTACTTGTAGCGGACGATCCCGAAGAATTCGCCCGTTCTATTATCGATGTCTATAACTCGCGGCCGAAATGGGAGGCCCTCTCGGCCAAAGGGCTAGAATTCGCTACCGAGCGATTTTCGCTGGACGTAGTGGGACAAAAAATCCGAACTACCCTTGCGGAAGTTCTCGCGGGTCTCCCCTCGGCAACGCAAACGGACAAGGAAGGTGCTTCCAGACCCACGAACTCGTGAATAGGGGTTGTTTACGGGCATCGGCTCGAATTGCCCCCCGTTATTTTTGCCAACAGATTACTTTTTTCTTTATTATTTCCAGGGAAAACCAAGTATCATGATCGAGGAGAGAGAAAATCCATTGAATCGAGAGATTATTGAGAAAGATAGTTTACCGAGGCTCGACCTGATCGAGGAGAAAGATTTTGACTCAACCCGCTTATCGGAGCGGAGGCTACAAGAATGGAGTGCTTGTGTACTGCAGGAGATGGGCGATAAAACTCGATGGATTCAATCTCTTGAATCTGGAATTATTCGACGAGATCGACGGATTGAAAAGCTAGAGATAAGAACACGAGAACTAGAAGAGAAATTGGAATCGACGACGAATGACTACCGAAAAAGGCTCGCCCAACTACAATACGAGTTGATCGGTATTCGTACCTCGAAAGCGTGGAAGCTCGCAAAACTTTTCGAGCGATTTTCGATTATTGTATCTTGGAGTAAACTTTTATACTGGACGGCAACTGGAAAATTAGCTACCAAACTGCGAGAAGAAAAAATTTACACAGAACTGGCGAACAGTGGCTTATTCGATCCAGAATACTATTTAATGATGAATCCGGATGTAGCTGCGGCGGGAGCCGATCCCTTAAAACACTATATTGATAATTACCTTCAGGGACGGAATCCCAATCAGTGCTTCGATACACTATCCTATTTACAAAGCCATCCCGATATTGATATCAATCCACTTTTACATTATTATCGTGTTCAAAACCCACGAGGTGAGAAGTGACTGATTCCCCGATGAATTTATGGGCGACCGTCGAACTAATCCGAAATAGTGGATTTTTCGACGAGCGTTTTTATTTAAGTCAAAATCCCGACGCGATCGAGACCGACTTTACCCTCATCGAACATTACCTACACTACGGCGCAGAAAGAAGCCTCGATCCCAGCCCTCTTTTTGATACCCCTTACTATCTAGCGATGAATCCCGATGTGATCCGTTCCGGGATTCATCCGCTAGTTCACTATCTCACCGTGGGAATGGCCAAGGGACGATTGCCAAAGGCCCCTATACCTGGGAGGGAGTTGACTGGAATATCGGGGCGACCGAAGCTGATCGCCTTTTATTTACCCCAATTCCACCCGATTCCCGAGAATGATGAATGGTGGGGTAAAGGGTTTACGGAATGGACGAATGTTACAGCGGCGACCCCTATGTTCCCTGGTCACTATCAGCCCCGTTTGCCTTCCGAACTGGGGTTTTACGATCTACGTTTAGCAGAAATTTATCCCCAACAGGTCGCCCTAGCGCGCGAGTACGGTATTGACGGTTTCTGTTACTATTATTACTGGTTTAACGGTCGGCGGATTCTTGAGCGTCCCCTGCAAAATGCGGTCGAACGCCATGATGTGGATTTTCCATTCTGTATCTGTTGGGCTAACGAGAGTTGGAGCCGGCGCTGGGACGGTAGAGATCGAGAGATTCTTCTCGCCCAAGATCATACGTTGGAGGGGGACAATCGATTTATCCTCGATGTTCTGCCGCTCTTGCAAGACCAACACTATTTGAAGGTTGACGGCAAGCCGATATTATTGGTATACCGTCCCGAATTACTAGCGAATGCCCTCGTGACTGCGGAGGTTTGGAGGCGGGCGGCGGAAAAGGCGGGATTACCTGGATTACACCTATGCGCAGTGCAATTCGAGATCGCCGATCCCCGATCACTCGGATTCGATGCCTTGGTCGAGTTCCCCCCCCATTTTTTCCCGGGTTACGACATTACCCGAAGCGTTCCAGGCCTCGATCCGAATTTTCAAGGTCTCGTACGCGATTACTACACCGGAATGTTAAAAGGTTTAGAACGTCCAGCACCGAATTTTCCTTTTTACCGGGGCGCGATGCTCGCTTGGGACAATACGGCCCGACGGCGCCACGGCTCGCTAATCTACCATTATAGTAGTCCTCAAGCCTACCGTCAGTGGTTACGCCACCTGATCCTGCAAGCCTCGGAAAATGCGGGGGGAGGCGAGAGCTTGGTCTTTATCAATGCTTGGAACGAATGGGCTGAGGGGGCGGTGTTGGAACCGAGCCTGCGGGATGGACGGGCTTATTTAGAGGCGACCCGTGACGCTGTCGAAGAAAATATTTCTACCGCCTACATTGATCGGGTCGCTTACGAGCGATACCGGCAAGCCATTCAAGAAGAATGCCGTCTGATCGGAACACCGAACGGTCAACGGGTAGCGATCACCACCCGACCGAAAGTCGAGTGGGTTAGTCCCCGCGCCGATCTCGCCCGAAAAGCGGAAACAGCCCACTATCGAATTTTATTTTTCTACGACCGCTCCCGGACACCCTTTCAACTCGCCGAAGATATCCGGCACGCACTCGCGCCCGCGGATGGGGTAATCTGTTATATATTGCTGTGTGGGCAAGGGCAAGCTGGGGAAAAATCGCCGGAATGGTCCTTGGCATTCGATCTGGAAACTTTGACCTGTGAAGGACTCTCCCGTTCGGAAGCGATCGGGAAGACGCTCGAAGATCTCGCAGGTCGTTCGATCGATCTGGCACTAGGCTATACACTCCTCCCCGGCGATCTAGCTCGTTCCCTGCACTCGATCGGAATACCGATTCTCACCGTCCTCGACGAACTCCCCGCCATCGGGGAAACGTTCGCAGATTCGAGTCTTCTAACGGAGCTAGGAGAAGTTTCGGAGCGGATAGTTGTCACTTCGGAAATGATGAGGCAAAAATTGACGGAGAAGGATATTTGTACCTCGAACGAGCGTATAACGGTCATTTATCCTGGAATTCGTTCCGATCTGGGTGAGCAATCGAGTGAACAGTACCCGAGCGTTCTCGCCGAATTCAATTTTCCCCCTGATAGCTTTCTCGTTCTCGCCAACGGCCCGATCGCTCCCCGAGGGGGAGCAGATCTGATCGTTCCGATTGTCCGAGAGGTTTTTTCCCATCTCGGTACGGAAAAATTCCGTTTTCTCTGGATTGGAGAGGAACAGGACGATTCTCTATTCCGGAATTGGTGCGAACACGATCTGGCGACGCTCGGCTTAAGCGATCGGGTAATTTTTACGGGAAGTCGGCCGACGCTTTTACCCTATCTCGAAGCGGCGGATGTTTTTTTACTGCCCGCACGCGAAGATCATTTCTCACGAATCGGTTTAGAGGCGATGTACAAAGGCTTACCCGTCCTCGCTTTCGAGGGGGGTGGGCTTTCCGAAGTACTATCGCCCGATGCGGGCGTACTCGTTCCCTATCTCAACACCCAGATGATGGTGCAAAAATTGCGCCAGTTATACGAAGAGCCAATCTGGCGATCAGCATTGGGAGAGCGAGCCATGACAAAAGCCCGGAGCGAGTGCGGTTGGTTCCGATACCGCCGCAACCTCCTTAATTTATTGCGCAGAAACTATCGGATAGATCTATCCGAAGAGACAGTTCGTAAATGAATATAAAGAAAACGGTCGGACATCGGCACTCGGTTGTAGGCAAGAGAAAGAAGTTTAGACCCCACATTCAGCACCCTCAACTGTCACATTGGCTGTCCCCTCTAGAGACTTGAGTAAACATACTTAGGACTTGCTGAAAAAGTAAGGGGGCAGCAGGAGAAAGATAATTGATTGTTCAAGTTAATAATACCAATTTTCTAAACTTTGGCGACAGATAAAGCCTCTAGAATATAAGCCCGTCCTGTAATTGAGGCAATTACTTTACGAGTCATGACTTTCAGCCTCTCGGTAATTAATCTTCTTAATTCATCTAAAGAAGTCGGTAATTTCCATCTTAATCCTTTCTTTAAGTATTGCCAAATCTGTTCAATCGGATTGCATTCAGGGGAATAGGGCGGTTGAAACATGAGAATAATATTTTCTGGTATTTCTGGACTTCCCCCATACATAAATACTAAGGTTCTTCCGAACTTACCATGTAAAATCAACTAGCAAAATGCCAATTTAATAAACATCTAAGACTAAAGTTTTTAAAGTTTCTAAATCCATAGCCTCTCCTTTTAATCACCTTCAGTTTATTATTAATTCCTTCAACTGT
>NZ_JADBTB010000193.1:0-8094 GCF_020246405.1 Microcystis sp. M083S1 | reverse complement strand
GGGGGATCAAACCTAAAATCCATTCAACCCTACGAATCAACCCTAGGAATCAACCCTACGAATCAACCCCCCTTATCAAGGGGGGCAGGGGGGATCAAACCTAAAATCCATTCAACCCTACGAATCAACCCTACGAATCAACCCCCCTTATCAAGGGGGGCAGGGGGGATCAAACCTAAAATCCATTTTTAATTTAATTATAACCAGCTACTTAGGGTTTACTGAAAAAGTTTTTACTGGAGGCAGAATCTAGAATAAGATTCCCCAGAAGCAATCTTTTTAATGTCTCATCGCTTCTATTATTTTCATGGTTTCGACGCTGACAGTACAGACTCTTTGTAATAAGTCAATTACTGTTTCTTTATAATCGGCAAAGCGATAATTATTAAATCTTTCGGCGATGGTTTGATCTTTGGGTTTCTTTTCCTTATATTGATCTAATATCCATTCTAGGGCTGAACGATTACCGAGTTTATATTCCCAGGCAATTTTGGGAATATCTAGTAGGAAAGTGACATCATCAAGGTTGATGGAATTTTTTTCTCGGTCAGCTTTTAGTTTAGTTTTGGGTTTGAGGTTATTATTAGTATCAATGCGGGTTAGTGGGTAGGGTGCGACGGTTTCATAGTTGATATGTAATTCCATTAGTTTGCTTCCCCATTCTACCCATTGAGAGAAGTTATCGTAAAAGGGAAGCCGGGGAAATTCTCGCTTGAGGTTTAATTCATATTTACTGCGATATTCCGGGTAGTGAAGGACTGCATAAGTGTAGTGGAAGATATCGAGTTTGGTGATGGTTTTATCGTTGTAATGTTTTTGGAATTGCTGCAATCCCCAATCGGTGATATTATCGATACGGTTTCCTTCTTTGTCGTAAGCATAAATAGTAATCCCTGTAGTGTCTCTTGAACCATAGCCATAATCGAAGGGATACGTTGTTGCTTGAACACAAAATGGCACTTGACTATGTGCTGTAACACAAATACTTATATTGCCCAAATCACCAATTTTGAATAGATTCTCTAATTGGTGTAATCTATGTAAAACTGTTTTGTTCCAGAAAATATATTTTTGGGTAAATGGTCGAGTTAAAACAACAATAATTTTCTCTGGATCAAAAATTATTTCGTCTCCTCTAACAAGCTTATTTTCTAGCTCATCACTCCACTTTATTTCTCTACTTACAAAGTTTTTAATAGAAGTAATTTTTCCTGAATCATTCCATCGCTTCTGCTCTGAAGCATAAAACTGACAAAAAAACTCTAGCTTTGACCTTAAAGAATCCGGGTTAAAATCATACAACCACTCGTCCCTTGCAGTTATAACCCCTAGCGAAAAGTTCCTGAAGATTGCTTTTTCATTTTTGCCAGTTTTAGTATCTTTGTTAATTAAAGGTAAAAGTTCATCAAAATCATTATTTTCATACAACCAATCATGATTATGGTTAGGCTGAATATGCTTAAAGTTTAAATTGTCAATTCTATTTTCATTTAATAATATTAGCTTATCTTTGGCTAAATCACTATCTGCCATCTTAAAATAGAAAACTTTTGCTTTTTCGTTATGGCTTGATTTTTTAACAAAGAAGCTAATGCATACACCTGCTTGAATCCCGAAAACATTATGCTTTGTACCTGAAATTTTAGTATTTTTTCTTACATCTCCTCCCAAATCAACTAACCATATTTCACTAAATTCTTGTAAAACTGTTTTCCTAAACCCATCGAATGTTTTTTTGTCTATAAAAGAGTTGTTAGTGATCAATGCAATCACTCCATCTTTATTTAATCTATCAGATGCCCATCTTAAGAAACGAGCATACATATCATAAGCTCTATTTTGATTTTGAGAGTTACTCACTTTTAGATAAGTATCTCGGATTCTTTTATCTATTTGTTCATAATTACGATTTGCATTATTGTCATTAGCATTTTGCTGCTTGGCATTATAAGGAGGATTCCCAATAATTACAGAAATATTGCGGTCATTTTGATTTTGAATCCGTTGGGTATTCTCCACCGACATGGCAAATAAATCCATCTGCTTGAGATGAAAAGCAGCATGGTCCAGGGTATCCACAAAACAGATATGCTCAAACTCCTCATACTCACCCATCTTCTGCTTGTAGGTGAACTCAATATTTAAATTAGCAATATAATAAGGCAGAATTGCCACCTCATTACAGTGCATCTCATGCTTATACTTGTACCGTAACTTATCCTTCGGTAAATACTCAATCAACTCCGTTATAAAAGTTCCTGTCCCCGTCGCCGGATCTAAAATTTCTACTCCTGGATCCGCCAACAACTTACCAAAATGCTTGTGGACTAAATAATCGACACTTTCAATCATAAAACGGACAATTTCATTGGGTGTATAGACAATTCCCAACCGGTCCGCCGCTTTCGGATTGTATGCTTTATAAAAATTCTCATAAATCGCCTTGAGAAATTTCTGCTTCTCGTGGTGGTTATAAATATTCGCCGCCGTCCGCCGAATTACCGCATAATAACGTTCAATTGTCCCTAAAGTATTGCGCTTGGTATTACCAGTAAAGAAAGTTTCAATCACTCCCTGTAATTCCCTAGCGATATTATTTTCCCGGTGAAACTGGGACTCATTAAAAATATTGATAAAAATATCCTCTGTCAGGATGTGCTGAATAATCATCTCTCGCACATCTTCCAGACTAATTTCTGGATTGATTGACTTGCGACAAATCTCTAAAAATTTGTCCCGCGCTGTCACAAAATTCCGATTCGTCTCCGACTGCAACGCAATTAAATCCCGCAACGCCTCTAAAATTGTTGGTAAATCTTCCTTAAAACTAGCAATCGCCTCTCGAAAATCGTTAACTTCTGGACGTACATAATTAATAAAAGCATTAATAATCCCATCCAAAGCCTCATCATCGCGCATCGAGACGCGCAGTCTTTCCTCTCCTCCTTGAATTAAAACCGCCGTCTGGGAATCTTCAAATAAAATATTGTCATTAGGGTAGCCTTTCGCTAACTTCTTCTCAATTTCTTCGTCTAAATTATCGTATTGATCCTTACTTTCCCAATATCCCCAATCTAACCGTAAAGCATCCTTTACCGTCCCGTCAGGATAGACAACTTTTCCCCACTTAGTGCGATAATCCAACTCCGGAATTAACAAAAAATCCCGCGCCTTGCAATAGTCATTTAACAAATTCTGAAAAGCGACTCTAATCGAAGTTTCCTTGCGACTGCCGCCATATTGGACAATCTTCTCAACTTCCGCCTGATACTGGCTGATTAATAATCTAGACATGGGCTTAGAGGAGGTAAATTAAGTAGTTATAATCAAATAGAAGATAGATTTTGGACTCTGATCCCCTGCCCCCCTTATTAAGGGGGGTGCCGATAGGCGGGGGGATCTACCCTTGATAAGGGGGGTGCCGATAGGCGGGGGGATCTACCCTTGATTGTCTTTAATCGGGATGACAGGATTCGAACCTGCGGCCCCTTCGTCCCGAACGAAGTGCGCTACCAAGCTGCGCTACATCCCGAAAGTTTTTAGCTAAATCATCATAGCATATTCGGCCTTGATTGGGTCGAGACTTGCTAGGATATTACAGATATAGGCAAAAATTATCGGAGTAGTTCAGGCGTGACGGTAAAACCAGAGTGGTTACGGGTAAAAGCACCGCAATGGCAGCGAGTCGGCAGTGTTAAGGAAGTTTTACGCGATTTAGGCTTAAATACCGTTTGTGAGGAGGCTTCCTGTCCCAATATCGGCGAATGTTTCCACGCGGGGACGGCTACCTTTTTAATTATGGGTCCTGCTTGCACTCGCGCCTGTCCTTACTGTGATATCGATTTTGAGAAAAAACCGCAACCTTTAGACTCCACGGAACCCCTGCGACTAGCGGCAGCCGTGCAACGTCTTGATCTTAATCATGTAGTGATCACTTCTGTCAATCGCGATGATTTGGCCGATGGAGGCGCTAGTCAATTTGTCCGTTGTATCGAGGAAATTCGCCGCATTTCCCCAAAAACCACCATCGAAGTGCTGATTCCCGATCTTTGTGGCAATTGGCAGGCTTTAGCTTTAATTCTTGCCGCTAAACCTGAAGTTTTAAACCACAATACCGAAACTGTTCCCCGTCTCTACCGTCGTGTGCGTCCCCAGGGTGATTACCAGCGTTCTCTAGAATTATTGCAGCGCGCTCGCGCCATTGTTCCCGCTACCTACACAAAATCGGGCATTATGGTGGGATTGGGGGAAACCGACGAGGAAGTGCGCCAAGTAATGCGCGATTTACGGGCCGTTGATTGTGATATTCTCACCATCGGGCAGTATCTGCAACCATCGCCAAAACATCTCGGTGTGCAGGAATTTATCACCCCTGAACAGTTCCAAGCTTGGCGCGAATACGGCGAGTCTCTGGGATTTTTACAAATTGTTGCGAGTCCCTTGACAAGAAGCTCTTATCATGCTGAACAAGTCAGAGCCTTAATGAATTTGTACCCGCGAGAGTCTTGAGATGGGGCAGCAATTGCTCAAAAGCTCGTCCTCGATGGCTAATTTTTCTTTTTAATTCGGGAGACATTTCCGCAAAGGTTAAAGCGTATTCGGGGACATAAAAAATCGGATCGTAACCAAAACCACCTTTACCCCTAGGACTGGTGAGAATTTCTCCCGTACAGATTCCTGTGGCGCTCAAGGCAATCTCACCATCGGGACGGGCGATCGCAATTACACAGACAAAACGGGCCGAACGATCTTGATTATCTCCTAATTCTCTGACGAGGCGATCGATTCTTTCTCGATCATTTTTACCATAGCGGGCCGAGTAAATCCCCGGGGCATTTCCTAACCCGGTTACTTCCAATCCCGAATCATCGGCGATCGACCATTCTCCCAAAGTTAGGGCAATTTGAGCAGCTTTTAAATAGGCATTTTCAGCAAAAGTCGCCCCGGTTTCCTCTATCTCTAAATCATCGGGTTTTAACTGCAATTCTAGGTCGATATCGGTTAAGTATTCCCCTATCTCTGCTAATTTACCCGGGTTACTCGTGGCTAGAATTAATTTTTTCATCGGCCTTTTATCTCAGTGATCAGTTATTTTAACCGTCAGGAGCCGGTCGTCGAGAGTCAGACTTCAGGAGTCAGTATTCAGGAGACAGGAGATTATTTTTATTTATTCTCCCTTCTCCCTTCTCTCTTCTCCCCAATTCATAATTCATAATTCATAATTTATAATTCCTAGTCCCTAACCCCCGATAATCCCGCTAACATTTGAGCGTAGGGAGTTTCGTGGAGGTGGGCCTTATTGACAGCACCAAAAAGGGTTAATTTGTCGATAATTACCGATTTCATCGCGGAAATTGCCTCTCCTGCGATCTCTAATAAATCCTTATCCTCTGGCCCGCAAATTTCCCGTTTCAGGGACTGCATATAGGCTTGACGCACTTCTGTATTAACATTAAATTTGCAGACTCCTAACTGGATCGATCGCCCGATCATTTCTGGGGGTAAACCGGAAGCACCGTGTAAAACTAGGGGAATAGACAGAAGTTGTCGAATCCGGGCCAGGCGATCGAAATCGAGACGGGGCGGACTTTTGTACTCGCCATGGACATTACCGATAGTTACGGCCAGAGAATCCACTCCCGTTGCCTGCACAAATTGCACTGCTTGCTCTGGATCTGTCATTTTAGCCTCTTTTTCGGCAATAGTTAACCCGTCCTCAGTGCCGCTAATTCGGCCGATTTCTGCCTCCACCACAGCCCCGTATTCGTGAGCTAAACGAGTCATTTCTTTGGTAAAAGCGAGATTATCTTGGTAGGGAAGATGAGAGCCATCGGCCATAATTGAGGTCATCCCCGCTTCTAGGGCCTCGTAGATATCGCTGGCTTTAGTGCTATGGTCAAGATGGACCGAGATAGGAACCTTGGCCGAGCGAGCGGCCTCTAAACAGAGAGCGACGAGGGTGGAACTGCCATAACGCAAAGCGCTGGGGTGAATTTGCAACATAGCGGGACTACGGCAATCCTCGGCGGCACTAATCACCGCTTTGACCCCTTCTAGGTTATAAACATTAAAAGCTCCGATCGCATAGATATTTTTGCGAGCGGTTTCGAGGAGTTCCTGAGTAGAAGCGAGCATAATATGGAAAATAACCATTGATACTGCCCAATTTTACCCTAATTAGGGCTGGCTTCTAGAGGACAAATAAAAGGGCAGCCATGGTCAAAATCGCTACAATATATAGATAAAATCCTAATTGCGAGGAAAGCCTATCGATACCATCTTCGGCAATACCCAGGGACTAAAAGCCAGTCAGATGAAACAGCTACAAAGGCTGTACCATGAACGCTTGCCTATCGATACTCTCACCACCCCAGAATTCGCCCAAAGACTGGCGGCCATCAGTACCGATATTCATCAACCCCTCTGCACCTATATCAACCGTCGCGGCCAGGTAATTCGTGTGGGAGTGGGAACCCCCCGACAAACCCAATTTTCCCTCTTGGAACTACCCCGCTACGGTTCCGAACGTCTTTGCGGAATTCGTTGTATCGCCACGGAACTCAAGCAGGAACCGCCAAAAGAATCCAGTTTAACCGCCATGGCTCTGCAAAGATTAGACGCACTGGTGATCTTAACCCTAACCGGCACAGGCATGATCCGTCGCGGTGGTGGGGCAACCGGTTATGTGGAGCAGGTCTATCTGGCGCATCTCATACCACAAAGTCAAACAAATGTCAATAGTAATATATACTGGTCTGTCTCCCCGCCCTTAAATCTAGAGGATTTAAGCAAACAGGACTTTTTAGAGTTAGTGGAAGGACTAGAGGCGGAGTTTCAGCGCGAATTTACCGCTATAACCGTTGATACAGCCGAAGATCGGGTGCTATTGGTTGGTTTAATGACCGACAATATGAGCGATCGCCAGTTCGAGGACGGTTTAAGCGAATTAGAACGTTTAGTTGATACCGCCGGGGGCAAAGTTTTGCAAGTCACCCGACAAAAACGGGATCATCCCCATCCTCAAACAGTGATCGGTTCGGGAAAAGTGGCAGAAATCGCCCTACAGGTGCAAACTTCGGGGGCTAATTTAGTTGTATTCAATCGGGATCTTTCTCCCGCCCAAATTCGCAATCTAGAGAACCAAATCGGGGTGAGAGTGGTCGATCGCACCGAGGTGATCCTGGACATTTTCGCCCAACGGGCCCAATCCCAAGCGGGTAAACTACAGGTAGAATTAGCCCAATTAGAATACACTTTACCCCGTCTCACCGGGCGCGGATTAGCCATGTCGAGATTAGGGGGAGGAATTGGCACTCGCGGACCGGGGGAGACAAAATTAGAAACAGAACGCCGAACTATTCAACGTCGTTTATCCCGTCTCCAGGATGAGGTGGATCAGCTGCAAGCTCATCGTTCCCGTTTACGCAAACAACGGCAAAAACAAGAGGTAGCCAGTGTGGCGATCGTCGGTTACACCAATGCGGGAAAATCTACTTTAATTAATGCTCTCACCGCTGCCGAAGTTTATACCGCCGATCAACTGTTTGCTACCCTCGATCCCACTACCCGACGCTTAACTATTACCGATCCCCTCACCCAAACATCTCACCCCCTCTTACTAACCGATACGGTGGGTTTTATCCACGAATTACCCCCCTCGCTGGTGGATGCTTTTCGGGCAACTTTAGAGGAAGTAACGGAAGCAGATGCCTTACTCCATCTGGTGGATCTCTCCCATCCAGCTTGGGAAAGTCAGATTGCCTCGGTATTAAAAATCCTTTCGGAGATGCCGATTCAAACCGGTCCAATGTTAATGGTGTTTAATAAGTTGGATCAGGTAAAAAGCGAGGATTTGGAAATAGCTAAGGAAAAATATCCCCAAGCTGTTTTTATCTCGGCTATTCGTCGGCTAGGATTGGAAACTTTAAAACAAAAGTTAATCGATTTAACCGCTTAAGTAGGGTCTGCTGAAAAAGTTTTTCCTAGGGGCAGGGTGTAGGGTGTAGGGTGTGGGGTGTGGGGTTTTACCGATTTTGAGGGGGTCAATTACCTAATTTTCAGGGAAAAAGTAGCTGAATTTCCCCCTGATCACTC
>NZ_JADBTB010000192.1:0-11690 GCF_020246405.1 Microcystis sp. M083S1 | reverse complement strand
GATCGCTCCTCCTAAAAGAATAATTAACGTCCAAACTTGATTTTTTTGGGTTCCTTCCACCTTTTCTAGTCTTCTATCCATCCCATCGACTTTCTCAGTTAGTTTTGCTTGTCCTACCTCTAGCTTAGTTAGCCGTTCGTCAATCTTATCAAATTTCTGGTTAAAATCCTTCTGTAGGCTGTCAAATTTCTGGTTAACATCTTGTTGCAAGGTGTCGATTTTTTGGTTAACTTCCTTCTGTAGGCTGTCAAATTTCTGGTTAACATCCTGTTGCAAGGTGTCGATTTTTTGGGTGACATCTCTTTGTAGGGTATCGATTTTTTGGTTAACCTCCTTGATGCTGTCTTTGATTTCCTTGAGTACAGATTCAAGACTATAAGTAACGGTTTCGTTAGACATTTTGATAAAATTCCTGGGAGTAATGATAGTACAATAATTTGATTTTAATCCTAAATCTGGTTATTAGAAACTGATTACCTATTGCCTAGTATTTAGTCTTATGGTAATAAGTAGCTGGTTATAATTAAATTAAAAATGGATTTTAGGTTCGATCCCCCCTTAATCCCCCCTTGATAAGGGGGGTGCCGATCCCCCCTTAATCCCCCCTTGATAAGGGGGGTGCCGATCCCCCCTTAATCCCCCCTTGATAAGGGGGGATCTGACAACTTTTAACGCCTACCTACTTAAGTTAGGTTTTTTCCTTAGCCAGAATAAAGACGCTGCCCTCGCTGCCGCGGCCGATGCGGAGATCTTCATCGAGATAGGTGATATCGAGCCAACCTTTTTGTTCACGATTATTGAAGGAAAAATCGAGGGGAGGAAATTTTTTGCCACTTTCGATCGCGTCGATAAATTCTTGGGGAGAATGATAATTGAGAAAACGTTGCAGACCGAGGATCGAGCGCTCAAATTTGACCATAACCCGACGCTCGGAGGTGGGTTCAAAGGTAGCGGCGACGATCACTGCTCCTTCTAACCAAGGTACGCCGGTAATTTCAGCAATATTGTAGAGTTTGGCCTTGTTCAGGTCAAGATATTGATAAATTTGCCCCAATTGAAAAAAAGGTAGGCGATCTAGTCCCAGAATGTCGCGGCTGCTGGTGAATAGTAAACGCCAATTGCCCCCTAATAGTTGTTTAACTTCGAGGGGATGAGGATGGGGATTGTGATCCTCCAATTGTTCGATCGCCGCTAAAATCCGCACGCGGTCGCTTTCCGTGGCCAGGAGTCCGCGATTTCTACCAGCGATCAATTCTAGTAATTTCGCTTTGGCATCCATAGAATCTCCCTCATTTTATAAAGTACCTCGACCCGCCAGGCACTCGATCGAGGTTTTTGGTGGCCCTAAGAGGCCCACCCGCGCCGATGATTTCATGGGTTCAACGGAGTTTTAACCTCGGTGAGCGGCATTTTTAACTGTTGGCCTCACTATTTTAACACGGATTAAATGCCTCGGTTTTAAAACTTTTTCATAACCGTAATTAAGTGATCGAAATAGGGAGTAATTGCGGTTTTTTCTGAGTCGCTAAAATAATCTAAACTGTATTGTTTTAAGGCTTCTAACCCCGAAATCATCGCCCCTAATGGTACTTGTAATTCTTGGTAAAGAAGACGCATATTTTCCAATCCCTCGGCGCTGGTGTAGGGAATCTGCTGTCCGGCGACACCGTAGGTAATACAACGTAAAAAGTTCCAGAAATCACGCCAACAAGCTTCGGCGCGGTGGGGTGGATGAAGATCGCCTCCGGGTTGAAAAATGGTAGGAAATTGGCTTAATAAAGCCTGACGAGCGTTATCGACGATACTATTAGCATTATCCCGCAGTTTTCGAGCTTGCTGACTAGAAACCAGTAAATCAGGCTCTAAATTGACGATAGTATCTAAATCACTATCATCGAGATAGCGAGTTTGATCATCCGCTTGTTGCCAAACAGCGATCGCTGCTTGCTGATAGGGCCAATTGGCGAAACTGATGATTCTCGCTTTTGGGATTAATTGCTGGGCGCGCTCACTCAAAGGCATCGATCGCTCTCCGTCGGGTCAAATTAGGCGGTTAAGATCACTTTTAGCATAAGTAGCTGGTTATAATTAAATTAAAAATGGATTTTAGGTTCGATCCCCCCTGAGTCCCCCCTTGATAAGGGGGGTGCCGATCCCCCCTTAGTCCCCCCTTGATAAGGGGGGCATCTGATAATTTTTAACGCCTACCTAATTAAATGATCGAAAAATTAGCGATAACTAGAGATTTTTTGCAATCTGCCCGGGAGGATCGCTTACAATTAACAAAAGCTAATTCATTATATTTTGATCATCATGTCAGTTTTAATAGCGATCGGTGTCCTTGCCCTATTAATTGTCGTTCACGAATTAGGTCATTTTGCCGCTGCTCGTTGGCAATCTATCCATGTTAATCGCTTTTCCATCGGTTTTGGTCCAGCTTTAGCTAAATATCAAGGTAAAGAAACAGAATACGCCCTCCGCGCCATTCCTTTAGGGGGTTACGTTGGTTTTCCCGATGACGATCCCGATAGTCAAATTCCTAATAACGATCCTGATTTATTACGCAATCGTCCTGTTTTCGATCGAGCTATCGTCATTAGTGCGGGAGTAATTGCTAATTTAATTTTTGCCTATTTTTTGCTTGTTACCCAAGTCGCTACGGTGGGTTTTCCCCAAATTAACTATCAAGAAGGGGTAATTATTCCAGAGGTTTTCACTGCTGAAAATTCCGTCGCTAAACAAGCGGGAATACAAGCGGGTGATATTGTTCTCGCTATCAATGATCAGCCCCTTGGTGCTTCTCAGAATGCCATTATTGACTTCCGTGACATTATTCAATCTTCCCCCGATCAACCCCTAAAATTAACCATCAAACGCCCTACAGAAACTCTCGATTTAATCGTTACTCCTGAATTGGGAAGTGATGGTCAGGGTAAAATTGGGGTGAGATTGGCTCCTAACGGTGAAGAAACTCGCCTGAAAGCCGATAATTTTGGTCAAGCTTTTAGCTTAGGTGCGGGTGAATTTCAACGATTAATTGTATTAACCGTGCAAGGTTTTGGGCAGTTAGTTAGTAACTTCAAAGACAGTGTTCAACAGGTAGCAGGACCGGTTAAAATTGTTGAATACGGAGCAGCAATCGCTCGTAATGATGCGGGTAATCTTTTTCAATTTGCCGCCCTAATTAGTATTAACTTAGCGGTGATTAATATTCTGCCTTTACCTGCTCTTGATGGTGGTCAGTTGGTATTTTTATTAATCGAGGCTTTAGTAGGTAAACCTCTCCCAACTAAACTGCAAGATAACATCATGCAAACAGGTCTAGTTTTACTCTTAGGATTAGGAGTTTTCTTAATCGTGCGCGACACGGCTAACCTAGCAGTTTTTCAGGATTTATTCCAGTGATGGCCCCGCGAAAAAAAACTCAGCTTCAAATGCGCGCCCTAGAGATTTTAAGCAACTTAAAGCGATTATATCCAGAGGCAACCTGTAGCTTAAATTATCAAACTCCCGTGCAGTTATTGGTGGCAGTGATTCTATCGGCACAATGCACTGATGAGCGGGTAAATAAGGTGACTCCTGCTTTATTCGCTCGTTTTCCCGATGCTAAATCCTTAGCTTTTGCCGAGCGAGAGGAGTTAGAAACTCTGATTCGTTCCACGGGATTCTATCGCAATAAAGCCAAAAATATTCAGGGTGCTTGTCAAAAAATTCTTAAGGATTTTCAGGGGGAAGTACCCAAGACAATGGAGGAATTATTAACTTTACCCGGAGTAGCTAGAAAAACGGCTAATGTGGTACTTGCTCACGCTTACGCGATTATTGAGGGGGTGACAGTAGATACCCACGTTAAGCGCTTAAGTAATCGTTTGGGTTTAACTACTAATAACGATCCGGTGAAAATTGAACGGGATTTAATGGCTTTACTACCTCAACCAGATTGGGAAACTTTTTCTATTAGTATTATTTACCACGGCCGGGCCGTTTGTAAAGCAAGAAATCCCGCTTGTTTTTCCTGTCAATTAGCCTCTCTTTGTCCCGCAGCAAACAGTAAACAGTAAACTGAAAACTCACACCTGATAACTGGTAACTGAATCACTGATAACTGATAACTGATAACTGATCTGGGGGGTTATAATGGGAAAAAATAGCTCATCCATCAATCTTATGAGTCAAGGATCACGGCAAGAAATAAAAACCCAAGCAATAATCCTCGCTACCTTTGTGGCGATTTTTTGGCTGTTAGAGATTTTAGATCAATTTGTTTTTCGGGGCAGTTTAGACATTTTCGGGATTATTCCCCATCAAGTCATCGGATTGCGGGGTATTCTTTTCGCACCTTTCCTACACGGTGACTTTCCCCATCTTATTGCTAATACGGTTCCTTTCCTGATTCTCGGTTGGTTGGTGATGTTACAGGAAACCAGTGACTTTTTTATTGTGACTGGGTTGACTATGCTGGTGGGGGGGTTAGGAGTCTGGTTATTTGCTGCTCCCGGATCTATCCATATCGGGGCAAGTATCTTGATTTTTGGCTATTTAGGTTTTTTATTACTGCGGGGCTATTTCCAGAGAAATATTCCTTCTATACTCTTGTCAATTCTAGTCTTTTTACTCTACGGTGGCACAATTTGGGGCGTTTTGCCTTCCCGTCCGGGGATTTCTTGGCAAGGACATTTATTCGGTTTTCTAGGCGGGGTTTTAGCCGCCAAATTAATCGCCACCGAAAAGAAACATTATCCCTAAATGGGGGAACCTTCTATCTCGCTACATACTTCATAAAAATCGGTGACAGGAGGTTTCGCAAACAGAGGAGCCATGGATTTCAGCAATAATTCATGGGCTTCGCTTTTATTTGCCTCCATATCATCAATTTTATCCCAGATGATCACGGCAATTCCTTCGTCGGTTCCGGGTTTTTGCAACAGAAAAGCTCCTTGGAATCCCGTGGAATAGGTGGAAACGGCCTTTTCGTAGAGTTTTTGGGCCTCGGAAAAACACCCCGGTTTGAATTCACCAATAGCCACATAGGCATATTTATGTTTGAGAAAATCGAGAAATTCTGGCATGGCAATCAGGGGAAATGGAATAAATCTTTCTTTCTACTCTCATTAAAACTTAGATCGATCGCTCCCTCCGCCCCATCGACATATTTTTTTAACTAAGCTTCCCCAATTGTCTCTTTTTTTGTTAGCTTATATGTAGTCGTTATGAGTTTGTATAAGTTCTATGATCAAAATCGTTGGTATTAATGGCAGTTTACGCAGCGGATCCTATAGTGCGATGGCGTTAGAAGTTGCTATCAGTCGATTAGGGGCGTTAGGAGTAGAAACGGAGATAATTGACCTAAGAAAACTCTCTTTACCCTTCTGTAACGGGGGAGATGACTATTCTGACTATCCCGATGTGGCCAAAATGCAGCAAACGGTTAAATCGGCAGCGGGATTAATTTTGGCGACACCGGAATATCATGGTAGTGTCAGTGGTGTGATGAAGAATGCCCTAGATTTAATGAGTTTTGAGGAGTTATCGGGAAAGGTTGCTGGGTTAATCAGTGTTTTAGGCGGCCAATCCAATAGTAACGCCCTCAATGATTTAAGAATTATTCTCCGTTGGGTTCATGCTTGGGTAATTCCGGAACAAATTAGCTTAGGACAAGCGTGGAAAGTCTTCAACGAAGAAGGAAAAATCCTTGATGAGAAGCTTTCCCAACGTTTTGACGCTTTTGCGCGAAGTTTAGTCGATAATACGCGTAAACTCAACGAGATCTAGTGATATCGATGGTGATTTTACCGGTAAAGTTGGGAATTGGGGCGGCGGGTTTTGATAATTGTACTCTTACCTGTCGCACGCCCTCGAGTTGTAGGATATCCTCAGCGATAACCGTGGCCAATTTTTCCACGAGGGCAAATTTGCCGGTTTCAATCTGGTGTTTGACAATTTCGATCGCCTGTCGATAATCTAGAGTATCTTCAATCGCGTCACTTTTGCCAGCAATGCTGATATCAACTTCTAGGGATAAATCCACCTCAAACCATTGACCTAAAACCTGTTCTTCGGCCAGATATCCTGTGTAACCGTAGGCACGAATTCCTGTAACGTGAATAGTATCCATAGATAGTTAAATTAAAAAACTGGTAGCGTTGGTCACAAAGATGAAGTGTAACCTAATTTGGTATCGACGGCCGACTCGCCAAAAGGAAAACTTCCTACCCGACCATTAAGATAACTGCCAAGTAAGTGGTTCTAATTAAATAGAAGATATATCCCCCCTATATCCCCCCTTGATAAGGGGGGTGTCTGACAATTTTTAACACCTACCTACTTATAAGTTATAGTTTATACGGCTCTCACCTGTTCAGCGTAATCTTTGGGGCGTAGTTGACGGAAACCTTGAAAAGCTAATTGTCTCAAGTTGAGAGGTAAATAGGAAAGCAGTAAACCCAGTCTAGCTCGTCGGGATTTTCCTGACAATTGCGAGGCTTTTTCTATTAAAACTCGCCCGGCTTCGCTTTCTCCCTTTTCAATTAATTTTATCCCCAAACATTCCTGTAAAAAAGCCGCCTTTTTCACTCTTTCTTCCTCTAATTTTACATCTTTAAAGTGATAACTTTCTGTACAAAACAATTTTGCTTGCAAAAAGTGAACCGCTTGTTTTAAGCTAGTTTGACCGCCATGAAAACGATATTCCATTAATAATTCTGGCAGAAAATAAGCTTGTTTTCCCGCTAAAGCTAAACGCACCAATAAATCAAAATCTTCACAACCATCAGCTTGAGAGCGCATATAATCCACATCGGCTAAAGATTGATAACGAAAAAGAGTCGAACCCACCTGTAAACTTTGATAGGAAAAAGTTTGTCTTTCTAAATCGGGAATAATCCCTTGTTGTAATCTGTCTTTGCCCCATTTCGCTGAATTTTCTTGGGTTGCCGCTGCCACTTTTTGTCCAAATTTATCAATAATCCAGTGATCGGTACAGACAAAATCAACCTTTTTTTCTTGATCTAAAATAGGTACAGTTTTCGCTAAAAATTCGGGAGTTAGTCCATCATCATCATCGAATTTAATAAAATATTCTCCCCGAGCAGCCGTAAAACCCGATCGCATATTTAAACTTCTGCCAAGATTTTGGGGATGACGCAGATAAATTATTCTCGAATCCTGAAATGCTGCCACCACTTCTGGGGTACGATCAGAAGAACCATCATCACAAACAATTAACTCAAAATCTTCATAAGTCTGCCCCAAGACACTATTAATCGAATAGCTGAGATAATCGGCGCGGTTATAGGTGGGAATACAAACAGTTACTTTCGGCATAATATTTTCAGTAATCAGTAATCAGTTATCAGTGGAGAGTGTTATAGCAGTTATCTTAATGGTGAGATAGGAAGTTTTCCTTTTGGGCAGTCGGTCGTCAATACCAAATTAGGTTATACTTCATCTTTACGAGAAACGCTATCAGTAAAAAGCAATCTCCTGTCTCCTGTCTCGGAGTCTCCTGTCTCCGGGTTAAAAAAGCATTTTTACATTTTTCTAAAGGGATGTTAAGTTTTAGGGTATTGGAATGAGTAACCTTGATAGCCATGGCTCCTAAAATAGCAGGGATTATCTGTACCCACAACCGCGATCACTACCTAGCAGCAGCGATCGATAGTCTTTTGGCGCAAACTTGCCCAGATTGCGAGATTTTAGTGGTTGATAACGCATCTACCGATAAAACCCGTCAAGTGGCCGAGTCGCGTCTGGGAGATGGGCGGCTAAAATACGTTTACGAACCTATTTTAGGGCTATCTACCGCCAGAAATCGCGGGGCGAGGGAAACTAGAGCGCCGATTTTAGCCTATTTGGATGACGATGCGATCGCTAGTCCTCAATGGTTGCAAATTCTGTTAAATGCCTACGAAAATAACCAAAAACTGGCAGTAGCAGGGGGAAAAGTCACCTTAATTTGGCCGCAAGGCTACAGTCAACCCAATTGGTTATCCGATGAGTTAGCAGGGGGTTTAGGGGCTTTCGATTTGGGCGACAATGTGGTATACATTAGCCAGGCGAATTTAACTCCGCGAGGGGTTAATTACTCGATTCGGCGAGATTTCTTGGAGAATATTGGCGGTTTTGACCCTAATTTGGGAAGAATTGGTAAAAAACTTCTCTCTAACGAGGAATTATACACTACAGAACTAGCAATCGCCCAGGGATGGCAAGTAGGCTATTTTCCCGCAGCATTGGTGGAACACAATGTTGCCCCGGAAAGAATCAATCGTCAATGGTTTATGCGTCGTAGTTGGTGGCAAGGCATCAGCGAACACTACCGGGAAGAAGTGGCAGGAAGGACGGGATTGGCTCAATTTAGGCGAGGAGGTGAGCGTTTGCTGAGAGGATTGGTTAAATATGTCAAATTTATCAATGATCCCGCTAAAAGCTTTGATAATCTTCTCTATGCCTACGGACAAATCGGTTATTTAAGCGAGGCCGCCAAGGCGATGTTAAACCTTCAAAAGTAAATTATTGTAAATAAATGGGTAAAAAAGCGTTAATTTGTGGTATATCGGGGCAGGATGGAGCCTACCTAGCCGAATTACTGTTAAAAGCCGGCTATACAGTTTGTGGCACCTCCCGGGATGCCCAAATGTCCTCTTTTAGTAACCTGAAACGTTTGGGAATCAAGGAACAGGTAAAACTAGAATCAATGGCACTGAATGACTTTCGCAGTGTCCTACAGGTCTTAATTAAAATTCAGCCCGATGAGGTCTATAATTTGGCTGGACAAAGTTCTGTCGGTTTATCTTTTGAGCAGCCAGTGGAAACCTTAGAAAGTATTGCCACGGGAACCTTAAATCTCTTAGAAGCAATTCGATTTACCAGAGCAAAAATTAAATTATATAATGCCGGGTCGAGTGAATGTTTCGGGGATATCGGCGATAATTCTGCCGATGAAAATACCCCTTTTCGTCCTCGCAGTCCCTACGCTGTGGCTAAATCGGCGGCTTTTTGGGAAGTGGCTAATTATCGAGAAGCCTACGGAATTTTTGCCTGTTCAGGCATACTTTTTAATCATGAATCTCCCCTACGTCCCGAGCGCTTTGTTACCCAAAAAATTATCGCTGCCGTGGCTAGAATTGCCCAGGGAATTCCTGAGACTTTACACTTAGGAAATATGGATATTCAAAGGGATTGGGGTTGGGCGCCAGAGTACGTTAAAGCGATGTATTTAATGCTGCAACAGGAGCAACCCGATGATTACGTCATTGCCACGGGAGAAAGTTCAAAACTAGAGGATTTTGTCGCCACAGCTTTTGCTACTGTTGGCTTAAATTGGCAAGATCATGTAATTTCTGATCGAAGTTTATTAAGACCAACAGATTTAGCCATTAGTCGAGGTAATCCCCGCAAAGCTAAGGAAAAATTAGGTTGGCAAGCACAATACAAAATGACCGATATTGTCCGCATGATGGTAGAAAATCGTTTAGAGGAATAGCTATGAATATCTTAATGATTAGTTCCACCTTTCCCTATCCACCTAGCAAAGGAGGAACTCAGGGCAGAACTTTTAATTTACTCAAATATCTCAGCAAAAATCATGATATTACTCTCATCGTTCAGCGTACTGCTGATGTCAGCGATGAGGAGGTAGGAAAGTTAGGTAAATTTGTTAGTGAATTGGTAGTTTTTCCCCGTCCTCGAGATGCCAAAACTGGAATAATTTCTAAACTGCAAAGATTAGCTCAATTCCTGCAAACGGGAACACCTCCCAATGTACTTTTTGGCTATTCTCAAGAGATGCAGAACTGGATAGATAGGGCAGTTAAGAGTCAAAAATTCCCAGTAATTACCAGTGAACATAGTGTTAATGAAATTTATATTCGTCCCCAATGGAAACAGCAAATTAGGACAGTAATTGATGTGCATAGTTCCCTCTATCAAACTGGCAAAAGTCAATTAGAAATTGGGGTTTCTAGTCAAGAATTACGGGATCGTCTCTACCTTCCTCTCCTGCGTCGCTACGAACAAAAAACTGTGCAGAAATTCTCAAAAATTGTCGTCACCACCGATGATGATCAAAAACAAATGGAAGAATTTGCCCCCAATGGAGAGATTTATTTAATTCCTAATGCAGTCGATTTAGATTTATTTCCCTATCGTACCGAGGAGCCTTCTGGACATAATTTAGTTTTTCTCGGTGGGTTAGATTATTGGGTTAATATCGATGCGGCCTGTTTTTTAGCTAGGGAAATTTTACCTCGTATTCAAATTACTTATCCCGATACTACTTTAACTCTAGTCGGTGCTAATCCATCCCTAGAAGTGCAAGAATTAACTAAGTTAAAAGGAGTAATTGTGACGGGACGAGTACCATCAATGACCACCTATCTTCATCAGGCAACTGTGGCAGTTATTCCCCTAAGAACAGGTTTTGGAATGAAGTTTAAAACCCTAGAATCTATGGCTGCGGGGGTGCCAGTGGTAGCCAGCGATCGAGGTTTAGAAGGATTAACAGTGGAAGGAAATAATGTTCCTCTAGCAGCCTTAAGGGCTAATAGTATTGAGGAATATTGTACGGCGATTAGTAGTCTTTTTGAATCGGCAGAGTTACGAGAAAAATTATCTAGAAATGCTCGCAAGTTAATCGAAGATAATTATACTTGGCAGCAAGCATCCACTAAGTACGAACAAGTTTTAGTTGCTGACATTTGTTAGAAAATTTTTCTAGTTTTTTGGTAAATTAATATGCTATCAAATCAAATCCCTGTGAAAATATCTGTTGTTGTTCCTCTGTATAACGAAGAAGAAAATATCGATGTTCTCTTTAGGCGACTTTTAGCGGTTTTAGAGGCACTAAATACCAGTTATGAGGTCGTTTGCGTCAATGATGGTAGTCGTGACAATACTCTCAAAAATCTCGTGGAATATCATCAACGTTACCCACAAATTAAAGTGGTTAATTTATCCCGTAATTTTGGTAAAGATATTGCCATGTCAGCAGGAATTGATTACAGTCAAGGAATGGCAGTCATTCCTATTGATGCTGATTTACAAGCTCCCCCCGAATTAATTGCCGAAATGATCGAAAAATGGCAGCAGGGTTATGATGTGGTTTATGCGTCCCGTCGGGTTAGAATTGGCGAAAGTTGGTTGAAACGTTTCACCGCAGAAGGTTTCTATCAAGTTATTAATAAATTAAGTCGGGTTCCTATTCCCCCTAATACAGGAGATTTGCGCTTGATTGATCGCCGAGTGGTAGAATCAATTAAAAAGATGCCCGAACGTCAAAGATTTATGAAAGGAATATTTGCTTGGGTGGGATATAAACAGACATCAATTTTATTCGATCGAGAACCCCGGTATCAAGGACAAACTAAATGGAATTACTGGAAATTATGGAATTTTGCCATCGATGGTATTACATCTTTTAGTTTTTTGCCTCTGAAGGTCTGGACCTATGTAGGATTTATCATTGCATTTAAGTAGGTAGGCGTTAAAAGTTGTCAGATGCCCCCCTTATCAAGGGGGGATTAAGGGGGGATCGGCACCCCCCTTATCAAGGTAGGGCTGTTTCATTCTCCCATCAGAATATCAAAAGTAAAAGCGATCACTATCAGGTAAAATGAGGAGTGACCGCCAACCTTTCAAATATATGTTGAGCTTAATAGAAAAACTAAAACAAGTCAAGGACTTTCGGAAAG
>NZ_JADBTB010000191.1:0-7867 GCF_020246405.1 Microcystis sp. M083S1 | reverse complement strand
TATTGATTAACCAACCTAAACGAGTCCCATTATCTAAATATTCCTGCATTTTTTTTCTAGCAGTTTCTAAGTTGTCACTAGCGGACATTAATTCAATGACAAAATCGGGAGATAGAGGTAAAAATTTTTCCTTTTGTTGCGGGGTTAAAGCTTGCCATTTATCTAAAGGTATCCAAGCAGCATCGGGAGAGCGATCGGCCCCATTCGGTAGTTTAAATCCTGTGGAAGAATCAAAAACTACACCTAATTTATTTAGGTTATTCCATAACCATAATTGGGCAGTGATTCCAGCGTTAGAATTACCAGTTTTTCCTCCAGTCGGTGGCATAATAATTAAATCTCCTTTTGCGCTGCGTTCCAAGCGCAAATCTCGGTTATCCTGACAAAGTTGAAAGAACTGTTCATCGCTGAGTTGCCAAGATTCAAATTTAACTTCTACTGTCATTATTATCCCCAACCTACTCTCGTCTAAACTTCATGGTAACACCCTAGGGCAAGAGATGTTCTTGGATGAAATTAGTGTAAACATCTCCAGCTAAAAAGGCGGGAGTTTCCAATATTTTACGATGGAAATCAATAGTCGTCGGTACTCCCGTGATCGCACATTCCCGCAGGGCGCGTTTCATGCGTTTAATCGCAGTTTCGCGATTTTCTCCCCAGACAATTAATTTACCGATTAGGGAATCGTAATAGGGGGGGATTTCGTAATCGGTGTAAACGTGGGAATCCATGCGGACACCGGGACCGCCAGGGGGCAGATAACCGCTAATTTTGCCGGGGTGGGGGCGAAAATTGCGATCGGGATCCTCGGCATTAATGCGACACTCGATCGAATGTCCTCTAAATATCACCTGATCTTGCTTAATTTGCAGTTTTTCGCCCTGTGCCACCAGAATTTGTTCTCGGATCAGGTCTATCCCCGTGATCATCTCCGTGACGGGGTGTTCCACCTGAATACGGGTGTTCATTTCCATGAAGTAAAAATTACCGTGTTTATCGACTAAAAATTCCACGGTTCCCACCCCGACGTAATTAATCGATTTAGCGGCTTTAACGGCGGCATTACCCATTTTTGAGCGTAAATGGGGCGTTAAGAAGGGGCTGGGGGCCTCTTCTAGCAGTTTTTGGTGTCGTCGCTGAATCGAACAGTCTCTTTCTCCTAAATGGATCACGTTACCGTGACTATCGGCCAAAATCTGAAACTCGATATGTCGGGGACATTCGATAAATTTTTCTAGATATACTCCCGAATTGCCAAAAGCCGCCTCTGCTTCCCCTTGGGCGGCTTTTAACATATTACCTAGTTCATCTGCACTCTTGACAAGACGCATCCCACGCCCTCCACCGCCAGCGGTGGCTTTAATCAGGACAGGATAACCGATGTCATCAGCGATACGTTTTGCTTCCGCTTCTGAGGTAATTAAACCACCACTGCCGGGGATAGTGGGAACTCCCGCTTTTTGCATGGTTTTTTTAGCGGTGGATTTATCACCCATAGCCAGAATAGCACTGGGAGACGGACCGATAAAAGTTAACTGATGATCGGCACAAATTTCGGCAAAGCGAGCGTTTTCTGCCAAAAAACCGTAACCGGGATGGATGGCCGTGGCGTTGCGTGTTAGGGCAGCCGAGATGATATTAGGGATATTTAGGTAACTTTTGCTGCTTGGGGGCGGACCAATACAAACACTCTCATCGGCCAGTTGAACGTGAAGGGCGTGGCGATCGATGGTAGAGTGGACGGCAACGGTTCTAATGCCCAATTCTTCGCAACTATGAAGGATTCTTAAGGCGATTTCCCCGCGATTGGCGATTAATATCTTGGCAAACTGCATTGGACGACCACGAGATCAGGCTGGTGTGATAGGCGACTATTTAGTAGAATATCTGGTTTTGTTACCTTGGGGAAATCGGGAAGTGGGGAATTATAAATTATGAATTATGAATTATGAATTGGGGTGTGGGGAGAATAAATAAAAATGGTTCTTCGGTTTGTGTTATGCAATGTACGCGGGTTATAAGGGACGGAACCCTTATAGAGAAAAACGTTTGGCGATTTTTGTCAATTGTTTTTGATCTAGAGCGAACTAATCAATTAAATCTCTTGCCAGATAAGGATTTAGTTTATTTATGCCACCCTATAGAACCATAACAAGTAACGAAGAGCCATAAAAATAATCTCCTGACTCCTGACTCCTATCTCCTGACGGCTAAAATAACTGACTCGGTCGCCCTCCCCAGTCAAGATTGAAAGCGATAAGCTAGAGTGTGAGGAGTGAAAACTTTTTAATCTCGTTTCGCCCCTAGAGGATAATAGCTCGATGTTGCGAATTATCACAGAGCCATGGTCAGCCAGAACGGAACTGAGACGAATTCGGGAACGGTTCGACGATCCGGAAATTCGGGAAAAAGAATCGCTTGTCCGAGAGATTGTCGATCAGGTGCGACTTGCTGGCGATCAATCGTTGGTGGATTACACGGAAAAATTCTACCAACAGTCCCTTAATCTACAACAACTTAAGGTGAGTGGCTCGGAACTGGATGCCGCTTATCAACAGGTGTCGCAGGATTTATTAAATGCGATCGCTGTTGCCTGTGCAAAAATGGAAGCTTTTCATCGTCAGCGTCTTCCCAAAGCCTGGGTCCAGTTTCCTGAGGATGGTACGGTTCGAGGGAAACGTTATCAACCGGTTAACAGTGTGGGAATTGTCGTTCCCGATGGGAAACGGGCCTATCTCAGTTTATTGTTACAACAGGCGATTCCTGCCAAAATAGCGGGGGTTAAACGGATTGTGATGGTATCTCCCGCCGATGAGGATTTACGCATCCATCCGGCGATTTTAGTGGCAGCCCAATCGGTGGGTATTAGTGAGATTTATCGGGTGGCTGGACCACAGGCGATCGCCGCTTTAGCCTACGGCACAAAAACGATCGCCCCCGTGGAGATGATTGCTGGAATAGGTGATTTTTATACTAATTTGGCTAAAAAACTGGTTTCTGACCATGTAAAAATCGATTATCTCTCTATTACTTCTGATCTAGTTATTATTGCCGATAGTCAAGCCAATCCCAGGCAGTTGGCCCTAGATCTATTAGCGCAAGCGGAACAGTATTCCCTAGCGGCAGCGATTTTATTGACGACGGATAAGGCTTTGGCCCCAATAGTACAGGAAGAAGTACAAAAACAGTTACAGATACATCCCCAGAGATTGTTGACGGAAAAAGCGATCGCTCATTATGGTTTAATCGTGGTGGTGGAGTCATTGGAGAAAGCGATCGAATTATCGAATCTTTTTGCTCCCACCCATTTATCCTTAATGATCGATGAGCCTTGGGAAAAGATATCTTCTGTGAGACAATCGGGAACTATTCTCCTTGGTTCTACTACTCCAAAAGCGGTGGCTGATTATTTGGGTTGTCCCGTGGGAGTGGAAACTTTTCTCAATTCCGCCACTTTAATCGAATATCCTGCCGATTCCTTCGCCTCCATAGCCCATAATCTGCAAATATTAGCGCAAGCGGAGGGATTTACGGCAACGGATGCGGGTATAGAATCCCGAGGTGAGGACAAGAACTAGAGAAACTATAATCTTCTCAAAGCAACTATTGGGTCTAATTTAGCGGCATGATGAGCGGGAACAACACCGAAAATTAGACCGATGGCACTAGAAACTCCTAAAGCGAGAATTATGGCAGGGATTGAGATACTGGTGGTTAAAGCGGCAAAAATTCCCGCTAGATACATTCCTTGAATGCCGACAAAAATCCCGATAATTCCGCCAGTGGTGGCTAAAATCACCGATTCAATGAGAAATTGACCTTTTATGTCCCCTTCTTTCGCTCCTAAAGCCTTTCTTAACCCGATTTCTTGGGTTCTTTCCGTGACTGACACGAGCATAATATTCATTATGCCGATTCCGCCAACAAAAAGGGAAATACTGGCGATCGAGGCTAACATTCTAGTTAAACTATCGTTAGTCTCTTTGGCCATTTCTAGGACTGTGGTTTGGGGGAAAATCTGCACATAATTCTCGTCACTGACCTGATGACGCATTTGCAGCAGGTTGCTAATCTGAAACTGAGCGGCTTTAATTTGGGCGGAGTTTTTAGCCAAGACAGAAATATGAGTTAGGGGAATGCCATAGATAGAATTGCGCCCTAAAACCTGATTAGACATAGTAGTTAGGGGAATTAAAGCTCGATCGTCCTGATTAGTCTCAAATAAGGAGCCTTTCGCCTGTAAAACTCCAATGACTTGAAAACTAAGATTGCCCATGCGAAGATTTTCGCCGACGGGATTGCGATTACCAAAGAGATTTTTGGCTAATTCCGATCCCAAGACAATCACCCGATTATCCCGTTTCAGGTCAGATTCCATAATAAATCTACCCTTAGATAGTTGACGGTTACGCACATTTAGGTACTGGGATCCCACCCCAATCAGGGGACTATTACTGGTTCTATTACCGAAGGATAAGACTCTTGTACCGCTCAATTCGGGAGAAATGGCGGTAATGGCGGGAACTTGAGATGCGATCGCTTGGGCATCTTCGTAGGTGAGAGGCCGGGGATTAGGAATTGTCCGGCGGACATTGCGCGAGGAAGTAGAAACAAATAAAACATTCGGTCCGAGAGCTTCAAACTGCTCGAGGGCGACTTTTTGCGCTCCTTCACCCACTCCCACTAGGGCAATGACGGAGGCGTTACCGATAGCAATTCCCAGCATAGTCAGACCACTACGCAGTTTATTGCCCATCAAAGCGGAAAAAGCCATTTTCAGGTTTTCGAGCATTTCCATGGTTAGTTACATTCAGTAATCAGTGGGGAATTATGAATTATGAATTATGAATTATGAGGTGGGGAGAATAAATAAAAATAATCTCCTGACGACTGATAACTGATAACTGATAACTGATAACTGATAACTGATAACTGATAACTGATAACTGATAACTGATTAGCGGGTAGAGATTTGGAGAGTTTCCGGTTTGCTTAAATCGCCAGTAATAGTTAAACTGCGCCGATTAGCGTTGAGATGACGGACAATTTTATAGATAGCTTCAACTTGGTCACTAGCACCGATTTTGGCCGCTAGAGTGGTTAGGTCGAGAGCAGTCCCCGTTTCCCGAACAACTTGCACGATTTTTCTTTGTAAATCCAGAATAGAAGCGGCAGCTTTTTTCCCTGCTTCTACCCCGGGTTGATGGTAGGCGTTAATATTAACTAAACTAGCATAGAAACTAACGGCCCGTTCGTAGAGGGCAATTAAAGCTCCTACCTGACGGGGAGTAACCTCTGGGATAGTGATAGTGATAGAGTGACGACTATTTTCGTATAAAGCTTGTCGAGTACCTTGCAGTAATCCTGAGAGGAAATCGCCAGCAGTGGAGCCGGTTTCCACTTCCATGGAGTCTCCTTGTCGGTCTTTTAACACTTCAATAAAAGTGGCGAAGAAATTGGGAATCCCTTCGCGTAATTGTTGGACGTAGGCGTGTTGGTCCGTAGAACCTTTGTTACCATAGACGGCGATGCCTTGGTACACCTTATTGCCATCGAGGTCTTTTTCTTTACCGAGGGACTCCATGACCAATTGTTGCAGATAGCGGCTAAAGAGATAGAGACTGTCTTTGTAGGGCAGAATCACCATATCTTTCTCTCCCTTGCCGTTGCCCTCATGATACCAAGCTAGAGCCAGTAGGGCGCTAGGGTTTTTTTTCAGGTTATGGACGCGGGTGGCGATGTCCATTTCTTTGGCCCCGGCTAACATTTCATCGATGTCGATACCCTGCAAAGCGGCCGGGAGAAGACCGACGGCGGATAGTTCGGATGTACGACCACCGACCCAATCCTGCATGGGGAAACGAGTTAGCCAATCTTGGGCGTATTTGTCCAGTTGGCTACCAGGCATAGTGACGGCGACCGCGTGTTGGGGAAAGTCTAAATCTTGTTTTTCGTAAGCGTTGCGGACTTCTAACATTCCGTTTCTCGCTTCGGGAGTGCCGCCGGATTTACTGGTGACGATAACCAGGGTGGTAGCTAGGGGTAAATGGGCTAGGGTGCGATCGATGCCTTTAGGGTCGGTATTATCAATAAAAGCAATCTCTAAGGGGGGATTAAGGGGGGATAGAGCCTCGGCAACGAATTGGGGACCCAAAGCAGACCCCCCGATGCCTACACAGAGAATATGGCTAAATTTTCCCCGATTGGGCGGCTTAATCGCTCCGGAGTGAATTTTCTTGACAAATTCTTTGATCTGTGCTAGGGGTTCGGTGATTTCGTCCCGCAATTCCTGGTTAGGAGCGAGTTCAGGAGCGCGCAGCCAGTAGTGGCCGACCATACGCTGTTCGTCGGGATTGGCGATCGCACCCTGTTCTAAAGCTGTCATATCTTGGAAAGCACGCTCAAATTTTGCTTCTAGACCTTTGAGAAAAGCCTCATCGAAGGGAATCCGACTGACATCGAGATAAAGTTCTAGGTTAGGGTGATAGTATAACCAATCTTGGTAACGTTGCCAGAGTTGCAGATTATCCATAAAAAAAAGCGAAATTTTTGTTTAATTACTCGTTTAGGGGAGATAGGATTCTATCCTCTCCAATCATCATACAGGTAGTTTTAGGCTAGAAGTTGACGGTTAAGCATATATTAGGGGTTGGCAAAATACTAACAGTGACTGAACTGTCCCCTAATTGTTCGGTTTGCTGGTGTTGGCTGTTGATTTTTTAACCGGTCCTATGGCTATCTACTCATCCCCTCTCAAAATCGGTAACTTAGAAGTGCATAGCCGCGTCTTGCAATCACCTTTATCCGGTGTCACCGATTTAGTTTTTCGGCGCTTGGTGAGACGCTTTGCTCCCGATTCCATGCTCTATACCGAGATGGTCAATGCGACAGAAATCTCCCAGCTGCAAGAGTTACCGCAATTGATGGTTATCGGGGACAAAGAACAACCAATTAGTATGCAGTTATTTGATTGCCGTCCCGATTTTATGGCTGTGGCGGCGGAAAAAGCGGTTAAAGAAGGAGCGATGACCATCGATATTAATATGGGTTGTCCTGTTAATAAAATTACTAAAAAAGGCGGCGGTTCTTCGCTTTTACGACAGCCAGAAATTGCCGAGCAAATTGTTAGGGAAGTGGTGGGAGCGGTATCGGTGCCGGTAACGGTGAAAACTCGCTTGGGATGGAACGCCCAAGAGATTAATATTATCGATTTTGCCCGTCGTTTAGAAGATGCGGGAGCGCAAATGTTGACCCTGCACGCACGCACTAGGGAACAGGGTTATCACGGGCCAGCCGATTGGCAATGGATTAAACGGGTGAAGGAGGTTTTATCGATTCCTGTCATCGCTAATGGTGATATTGTTTCTGTGGAAGCGGCGATTAATTGTTTGGAATTTACCCGGGCCGATGGGGTGATGTGTTCACGGGGAACCCTCGGTTATCCCTGTTTGGTGGGGGAAATCGATTATTACCTCAAAACAGGCAAAAAGTTGCCGAAACCCACCTCTATTGACCTGTTAAGCCTAGCTAAAGAGCATTTACAGGGGCTATGGCTATACAAGGGACAACGCGGCATCTGGCAAGCCAGGAAACATCTGGCTTGGTATTGTCAGGATTTTACCGGTGCGGCGGTTTGGCGTGATCGGTTTTCGCGGATCGAATCCCTGGGGGAGGGCTGTGATTTAATTGATAGAGCTATTGCCCAATTAAACCTTGAAAACGAGAATATTTAGGGGCTGCTGAAAAAGTTTTTCGTGGGGGCAGGGTGTGGGGTGTGGGGTGTGGGGTGTAGGGTTTTACCGATTTTGAGGTAGTCAGTTACCTAATTTTCAGGGAAAAAGTACCTGAATTTTACCCCCGATCCCTC
>NZ_JADBTB010000190.1:0-46309 GCF_020246405.1 Microcystis sp. M083S1 | reverse complement strand
CCTGGTGTCTTTAACGTGATGGCACCACTCCGATTCCATCCCGAACTCGGTTGTGAAACTTCACCGTGGCCAAGATACTTGTCGGGTTGCCGACCGGGACAATAGCTCGATGCCAGGATTATTCTTTCCTACCCCTCAATCTCACCAGATTGGGGGGTTTGGTTTTATCTAAGCTATGGTCTGAATTAACACAAAAGGTTGCACGATTAGTGTATTAAAAAGGTTATCGGGATGGGAATTCCAATCGCTTAATTGCTCCTGTGTCGGTTTTTCTAGTAGTTTTTCCCCGATCCAATTCTGCACTTGAGCAACCTGATCACCAGCGATCGCTTCTGCCACTTCGATTAAATTGAGGGAATCGGAAACTAGGATCAGCGCATCCCTTTGAGCATGGGGGATCAAGTCACTCCACTCCACTTCGGCTAATTCCTCTAATAACTGCTCGTGAATATTACCCATACTGTCAATCCTTGCGAAAAAGCTCGCTCAATAACGAATTAGCTCCTCTTTCTAGCATACAGGCAAAGGGACAGCCGATTTCCCCATTCATAGTAATGTTAAGCTAAAATATAACGAACGTTCGATATTAAACTTATGCCTAAGATAGTAGATGTAGAACAATACCGAAAAGAACTCCTCTTAAAAAGTGCCGAACTCTTTGCCGAGAAAGGCTATGCTAACATGACGACGAGAGAATTAGCGCAAGGATTGGGAGTGTCCACGGGAACGCTGTACCACTACTTTCCCAGTAAAGCGGCACTTTTCGAGCAATTAGTCGAGGAGATGTGCCGGCAGGATGTTTTATTAGCTAAAGCCGAGATTGATCGAGGAAAAACCCTGACAGAAAAGCTAAAAATTCTCGGCAAATTTATGACTAATCGCGAGGATTACTGCATCAAACAATTATTCTTATGGATTGATTATTCTCAATACCAAGGACGAGAAGAACTGAGTCGTAGTCAACTTTTTGAGCGCGTTGATCGCCGCTATCATCAGGCAGTAATCGAGATTTTAGGTATTAGCGATCCGAGTGTAGCTTGGTTAGTTGTCAGCGTTATTAATGGACTGATATTAGAGCGCCTGTGGTGCAATGAACAGATTGCGATCGATGAACAAATGGAATTATTAGGTAAAATTCTTACTACTTATTTGCAGAAAAACTGTTAACCCCCAACAATCACTTATTAACTAAAAAATTATGAAAGGTAAAACTTTTGTGAAACCAAATCAAAAGTTAATAATCGGGTTAATAGTATTAGGCACAGGATTATTAGGAATAACCACCTTTTATAGTCTTTCCCAATTCGCCAGCAAACCCGAAACCAAAACCCCTGTAATTGCGTCGCCCGTACCGCAAAAAATCACCGCTTTAGGCAGAATTGAACCGAGGACAGAAATTATCAGCATATCTGCCCCGATGTTGCTTGATTCCGATCGAGTCATGCAATTATTAGTCGATGAAGGAGATAGCGTCAAAACGGGACAAATAATCGCCATTCTCGAAAGTCAGGAAAGATTAGAGGATAACCTGCGACAGGCACAAGAACAGGTGAAAGTAGCCGCAGCCAAACTAGAACAGGTTAAAGCTGGGGCAAAAGTCGGTGAAATCGATGCTAATGCCGCTAACGTGCGAAAAATCGAGGCACAATGGGTAGGGGATCAAGCAAACCAACGGACAACTATCCAAAGATTAACAGCGCAATTAGAAGGGGATAGGGCTGCCCAAAAAGCGACAATTGGCAAATTAGAAGCAGAATATCGCAATGCCAAAGCTGAATTTGATCGCTACGAAAAACTCTATCAAGAAGGGGCAATTTCCGCCTCTAGTTTTGATAGTAAAAGACTAAATTTAGAAACCAGTAATCAACAACTAACAGAAGCAAAAGTTACCCTAGAGAGAATTGAAAGCACCGGTAAACAACAGATACAAGAAGCTAAGACTACCCTAGCCCGGATTGAATCCACCGGTCAACAGCAGATCAAAGAGGCCAGATCCACTTTAAATCAAGTCTCGGAAGTGCGGGGAGTCGATGTGCGGGCAGCCGAAGCGGAGGTAAATGCTGCCCTAGTTGCCGTTAAAAAGGCCCAAACCGAGTTAAATCAGGCCTATATTCGATCGCCAATTACCGGCAAAGTGATTAAAGTCAATACCCGTATCGGGGAACAAATCAGCGATCAAGGAATTGTTGACCTTGCTGAAACCGAGCGCATGGAAGTAATTGCCGAAATCTATCAAAGCGATATCGGGAAAATTCGCAAGGGACAAACTGCCACGATTACCGGATCGGCGTTTAAGGGCGAAGTTAGCGGAAAAGTGCGCTTAATTGCTTTAAAAGTTGACCAACAAAATATCTTCAGCAATCAACCGGGAGAAAACTTCGATCGCAAAGTGATCTCTGTCCGCATTGCCTTAGATCGCGAAAACAGTCAAAAAGTGGCAGGTTTAACCAATTCCCAAGTAACTGTAACTATCAATGAGTAGGTTTTCCATGAAACTAAGCCATCTATTCAAAAAAACGCCCCTATCTTGGTTACAGGTGACGCGAGAGAAAACCCGTTTGATTGTAGCTATTGCCGGGATTGCTTTTGCTGACTTCCTAATTTTTACACAGTTGGGGTTTCGGGATGCCTTATTTGATGCTTCCGTTAAACCTCATTATGTTCTCGATGCGGATTTAGTCCTGATTAATCCCCAATTCGATACCCTCTTTGCGGTGAAAAGTTTCTCACGCGATCGCTTGTACCAAGCTAAAAGAGTCGAGGGTATTCAATCCTTAGCCTCAGTTTATATTGCTTCGGCCCAGTGGCGCAATCCCGAAACTTCCCTAGAAAGAACTACTTTAGTCTTTGGTTTTGATCCCAGTCAACGGGTTTTTACCCTCCCAGAAGTCAATCAAAAATCCAGTGATCTAAAGATGTTAAATCGCGTCTTATACGATCAAGCAGGAAGACCAGAATTCGGTCCAATTGCCGATTTACTCCAGAAAAACCCCGATTTGACAGTTCAGTTAAATAAAAAAGAGGTACAGGTAGCGGGAATTTTTACCCTTGGTGCCTCCTTTGCTGCCGATAGTAACGTCATTACCAGTGATTCTACCTTTTTAAGGCTATTTCCCGAACGTCAACCCCACGAAATCGATATAGGACTGGTGAAACTGCAACCGGGGGCAAATATCGAAGCAGTTAAGGCCAATTTACAGGCACTTTTCCCTAAAAATGAAGTAATAGTCCTTACTTTAAAAGAATTTGCTGAAAGGGAAAAAACCTATTGGGCAAATGGTACAGCCATTGGTTTTATCTTTGGTTTAGGTACAGTAGTCGGTTTTATCGTCGGTATCGTCATTGTCTATCAGATTCTCTATTCCGATGTCACCGATCACTTACCCGAATACGCTACCCTAAAAGCTATGGGTTACGGTGATTGGTATTTAGTCGGGGTTTTGATGCAAGAGGCTTTATTACTAGCGGTTTTGGGGTATATACCCGGGTTTATCGTCTCTCTCGGTGTTTATAATCTCGCTTCCTCCGCTACACTTTTACCCATAGTGATGACTACCGCTAGGGCGATCGAAGTTTTAATCCTAACAATTATTATGTGTATTGCCTCTGGAATTGTCGCCATGGGCAAATTAAGGACAGCAGATCCAGCCGATATTTTCTAAGCTATCAAGGGTGAAATAATGCCGATTTTTCAAAAAGAGCGAGAATTAGTCGATTTTAGCCCTAATGAACCCGTAATTGCCATTAAAGGCTTAAATTACTATTTTGGCACGGGGGAATTAAAAAAACAGGTTTTATACGATATCGATCTGGAAATTAAAGCGGGGGAAGTAGTAATTATGACCGGTCCTTCGGGATCGGGGAAAACTACTTTATTGAGTTTAATGGGAGGTTTGCGATCTGCACAAGCGGGCAGTTTAAAAATTCTCGGCCAAGAAATGTTAGGAATTAGTAAGGGCAAAATGCTGAAAATTCGCCGACAAATTGGCTATATTTTTCAGTCACATAATTTACTAAAATTCCTGACAGCAAAACAAAACGTAAGGATGTCTTTGGAACTGCACGAGGAGTTTTTAGAACAAGATCTCGATCAAAAAGCGGCGGCAATTTTGGAGTCAGTCGGTTTAGGCAACCGCGTTGATTATTATCCCCACGATCTATCGGGGGGACAAAAACAACGGGTTGCGATCGCTCGCGCCCTCGTCAGTCATCCCAAATTAGTCCTCGCTGATGAACCGACCGCAGCCTTAGATAAACAATCCGGGCGCGATGTGGTGGAAATCATGCAGAAATTGGCAAAAGAACAAGGTTGCACGATTTTACTTGTCACCCACGATAACCGGATTCTCGACATCGCCGATCGCATTGTCAATATGGAGGATGGTCGTTTAGGCGATTAACTGCCCAAAAATTACTTGCCAAAAATCGGCCTTTCATGTTAGACTAAAATAATGTCATCTTGGAGAGGTGGCAGAGTGGTCGAATGCGGCAGATTGCTAATCTGTTGTACGAATCGTAAGACCGTACCGAGGGTTCGAATCCCTCCCTCTCCGTCTTCTTTCGGTATTTTCGATGACTGCTCGCCAAGATTATTTCTGCTCCGTATATGGTCCGGTTGCCTCTTGGCGTTTCGGCAGTTCCTTGGGCATCGATCCGATTGGTTTAGTTTCTACCTGTTCCTTTAACTGTGCTTACTGTCAGTTAGGAGAAATTGAGCAAAAAACCGAGCAACGAAGAGTTTTTATCACCAGCAAACAAATTAGCAGGGATTTAAGTGCCTTTGCCCCCTGGGACGTGGATATAGTCACTCTCAGTGGTAGCGGGGAACCCACCCTCGCCCTCAATTTAGGGGAAATAATGGCCACCGTCAAGGAAATAACCGAGCGGCCGGTGGCGGTCTTAACCAATAGTACCCTTTTGGGAGATGCCCAAGTGCGTCAAGACTTGAGCAAAGCTGATATCGTCGCCGCTAAAATCGATGCTGTTTCCGAGGCCCAATGGCGACGGGTTAACCGTCCGGTCTCCGGTCTGGATTGGCAGGAGCTTTGGTGGGGATTAAGACAATTTCGCCAAGAATGGTCGGGAAAACTAGCAATTCAAACCATGCTACTGGCCTCTTGGTCGCCCCAAGATCAAGACCGATACATCGATTTGATGCAACAGCTACAACCGGATGAAATTCAACTTAACACCCCGACCCGTCCCCGGGCAAGACAAAGACAATTAGAAACCCGTGGTAATAATCCCCTCAGCGCGGGCGACGGAATGCAAATTCTCAAACCCGTAAACGCTGAAATATTGGCGATTTGGGCGGAAAAAATCGCCACGGCCACGGGAATTACCGTGCGCTGTGTGCCGCTTACCGCCACAGGTCTCTAGGGCTTCGGCCGGGGTTTTTCTTCTTTCGGCTTGATATTAAAATAAGCCTCCATTACCTGACGTACCATAGGTGCGGCCACTTTACCACCACCACCGCCGGAATGTTCCGCAAAGGCGACCACGACAATTTCGGGCTTATCAAAAGGCGCGAAAGCTCCAAACCAAGCGTGGGACTTGCCTGGAGGTGCTTCTGCTGTGCCGCTTTTGCCCGCTACAGGCGGTAAAGCGGGGTCTGATAGGGCCCGACCGGTTCCTTCCGCTACCACGGCTCTCAGGGACTTTCTCAGGGTGTCTAGGGTGCTAGGTTTCATGTTCAAAGACTTGCGCCATTCCTTAACATCCCGGGCATCCTGTAAAAGGTGCGGTTTCACCAAAAAACCGCCGTTAGCGGGGACAGCAAACATCACAGCTACCTGTAGGGGAGTCGCTAGGGTAAATCCTTGACCGATCGACATATTAATCGTATCCCCTACCGACCAATCCCAGTTTTTAAAATTACGCAGTTTCCAATCGCGATCGGCAATTAACCCCGGAGTTTCTTCCGCTAATTCTATCCCAGTTTTCTGACCGAAACCGTAGCGCCGAGCCGTGGCAATTAAAGTCGGTCCCCCCACTCCGCGACCAATTTGACCGTGAAAAGTGTTACTACTCATGGCCATGGCCCGGACAAAACCGATCGGACCAAAACCGGCGTGATTCCATTCCCCGAAAGCTGTCCCCCCCACATAAAGGGCAGCAAAGGTATTTAAGACCGTATTGGGGGGAAATTTACCCGATTCCATGCCAGCAGTGGCAGTGACGACTTTAAAGGTGGAAGCGGGGGGGAATCCTTGCAGAGCGCGGTTAACAAACGGGTTGCCCTCCGCTTGTAGTTTTTTCCAAGTGGCGGTGGTAATTGGGGCCGAGAAAACATTAGGATCAAAACTAGGATAACTGACCATGGCCCGCACGGAACCATCCCGGGGATCGATCGCCACGATCGCACCTTTGCGTTTTCCTAAAGCGGCCTCGGCGGCTTTTTGGAGTTTTAAATCTAGTGTCAGGGTGACATCTTGCCCCGGTTTAGCAATTTTTTGGCCGAGAATTTGGATTACTTGTCCCGATCCGTTGACCTCTAACTGCATTCCTCCCCATTCTCCCCGCAATTTTGACTCGTAGGCGGCTTCTACACCCATTTTACCGACGACATCTCCCAACCGGTAGCCCTGGGGTCTTTTGGCTTGATATTCCTCTGGGGTTAGTTCCCCGGTATAACCGAGAATATGGGCCCCGATTTTACCATTGGGATAGTAGCGCACTGATTCCACGTCCACTTCAATGCCGGTTAATTCGTCTTTGTATTCCTCTAGGGCGATAATTTGGGCCGGAGTTAAACCCCTAGCGATGCGGATCAGGGTGGAGGGGTTTTCGTCCGCTTCGTTAATGCGTTTTTCTAGGTCGCTTCTGGGAATGCCTAAAATACTGGCTAAACGGTCAAGATTGAGTTTTTGGGCGGGATTACGCTGGGATTTGGGCCAAATATAGGCCGCATGGGTTAAGCGGGCTGTCGCCAAAACTTTGCCATTGCGATCGAATAAGTTGCCCCGGACTGGGGGTTTGGGAAGAATGCGAATCCGGTTATTTTCTGCCCTTTCTCGGTTAATTTGTCCTTGCTGCAGTTGTAAATAGGCCAAGCGCGAGCCAACTCCTCCTAGCAGGACAATGCTAATTAAGCCCATAATTAGCCATGACTGACGCTGACGACCGACTAGACGCTCTTTATCTTTAGTTTTATTCTGTGATTTATTTGGCCCTGGCCGCGTCGGCGAGGTGAGCGTTTTTTTCCGTTTCAGTTTGACTTTGGTTTTTGATAGGAGTCCGCTATTACGCATTTGCTTAAAGTTAAAAATTTAAAAGTTATTAGTCATCAGTTAGGGACTTGCGTGGGAATAATATCCCAGCCAGAAAATCGCTCTGTAGAAGAATTAGACCAGCCAGATGGCACATTATCAAAGCGCAAGTCCCTAACATCTCGAAGGCTCTCGCCCTACTTAGGGTGATCAGCAAACCTGATCGATCGGAGGGCGCAAGCTTTGCGCCCCTACAGTAACGGATTTTGTCCACAATGTAGGGGCGAACTGCGTTCGCCCAAAAGGTACATTATCAAAGCGCAAGTCCCTTATCAGATTTGAGTTCTAAGTGAGTAGTTTTAAATAGCACTTTCCTGATGTCTTTTCACTGTTTACTGGACGGCTACGCCGTGCCTTTGGCAACACTGAAAAGGACGCAATACTAGGTGATTTAGCTCCTCTCTTGACTAAAGTTCAGGGTATCTGCAATATATCTTAACAAAATAAGTGTAAATACTGGGAGTGGAAGGAATCACTCCAGACACAGAGGACACAAAGATTGATCGCTTCTATAGTAAGTTAAAGAGAGCCAGAAAACTGGCGCAGACATATAGTTAAGAGTTTGTCAAGTGTTTCTTAACTATGTTCAAAATGTAATCACACTGCGGATAGAATCCCCTTGGCGCATCAGGTCAAAGGCCTCGTTAATTCTTGCCAGAGGTAGAACGTGGGTGATTAAATCATCAATGTTAATCTTGCCCTCCATGTACCAATCGACTATTTTTGGTACATCTGTACGACCTCTCGCTCCACCAAAAGCCGTACCTTTCCAGACCCGTCCGGTGACTAATTGAAAAGGACGGGTACTAATTTCTTGGCCGGCCCCGGCTACACCGATAATAGTGGCAACACCCCAACCCTTATGGCAACATTCCAAAGCTTGACGCATAATCTGGACATTGCCGATACACTCAAAACTATAATCGGCCCCACCTTTAGTTAAATCCACCAGATAGGCCACTAAATCCCCCTCGATTTCTTGGGGATTAACAAAATGAGTCATCCCGAATTTGGTCGCTAAAGCTTGTTTCTGGGGATTGATATCGACCCCGACAATCATATCGGCTCCCACCAAACGGGCCCCTTGAATAACATTTAAACCGATACCTCCCAGACCAAAAACCACCACTTTTGCCCCCGGTTCCACTTTAGCGGTATTAATCACCGCACCGATACCTGTAGTGACTCCGCAGCCGATATAACAGACTTTTTCAAAGGGAGCATCGGGGCGAATCTTGGCTAGGGAAATCTCCGGCAGCACGGTATAGTTAGAAAAAGTCGAGGTTCCCATGTAGTGATAAAGAGGCTGACCATCGAGGGAAAAACGACTGGTTCCATCCGGCATTACTCCCCGACCTTGGGTAAGACGAATCGCTTGACAGAGATTGGTTTTAAAGCTGAGACAGTATTCGCACTGACGACATTCGGGAATGTATAGGGGAATAACATGATCCCCCACTTTCAGGCTAGTGACACCTTTTCCCACTTCTACCACGATTCCGGCCCCTTCATGGCCTAAAATTGAGGGAAATAAGCCTTCAGGATCGGCCCCAGAGAGAGTATAGGCATCGGTGTGACAAACTCCCGTGGCTTTGATTTCTACTAACACTTCCCCCGCTTGCGGTGCGGCTAATTTTACCGTTTCAATAGTTAGGGGTTTTCCCGCTTCTAGGGCAACTGCCGCTCGAACATCCATAGGCTCAAAGCAATAGGTTTTTTCCAGTATAATACCGTTAAACTGCTGAAGTAATTAGTCACTGACTTTTGAAAACCCACAACCGTTGCCTATCAATGCTTTCAGGGATTTATTGCTCTTAGAATTTTTCTGGATGACGACGAAATAATGGAGAGTGACTGGGGTTTGATGGAGAGGTAATATCGGTTTTGGGTGATTTCAGATGATGCACAAGCAATATAGAGCGATACATCAAAATTGTTAGGGACTGTTGCCTTTTGCCGCCAAATTAAATGCGCCCTAGCTTATACTGGTTTTGTTGCCTTAGCTTCAATCTTTACTATGACTTTTTCCGTATTCGATCGCGCTACCACACTAAAAAAAGCCTTTCGGGCCTGTAACGTTGAGCCATTGGTGGATGAGGCGATCGCACGGTATTATGTCGATCTCTCGGCAGTGCGGAAGACGGAAGCAATTGAAGGAGTGAATACTATTCTAGATTTCCAGGAGCCTGGAGAATACACCAATATCTTGTTTACCGGACATCGGGGATGTGGCAAAAGTACAGAACTCAAAAGGATTCAGAAACAATGGGAACAGGATTATCGGGTAATCTACCTGGAAGTCGATGAGGAAACTGATATTAATGATGCAGACTACA
This sequence comes from Microcystis sp. M083S1, assembly GCF_020246405.1. NCBI lineage: Bacteria > Bacillati > Cyanobacteriota > Cyanophyceae > Chroococcales > Microcystaceae > Microcystis > Microcystis sp. M083S1. The sequence goes on along the minus strand of NZ_JADBTB010000190.1, from coordinate 36,705 downwards.
CCGATCTCTATTTAATTGTGATTAAACAGGTGGAATTTGAACTCCGCCAACTAAAGTCAAAGTTAGATTCCGGGCTATTAACCAGTTTCGAGGATTGGTTCAAGGAAGTTACCAAAGAAGATGAACGTTCTGTTGAGAGTTCAATCAGCGTTCAAGCAGAAGCTACTCTGGGACCAGAAGCACCGTTTCTCGCCAAGTTACTCGTCAAACTTCTGGCTCAGATTAAGGGATCTGATAAGAGCAAAACCACCATTCGGCAGACACTTCAGCGAGATATTTCACGGCTCAAAGCAGACATTAATTTATTACTCAGCGATGCGTACAAAAAGATTAAGGACAAATATCCAAAAGGATTTTTAATCATCTTTGATAATCTGGATCGCGTGACTCCTCAGATTGGTGATCGCCTATTTTTTGATCATGGAACCCAATTAAAAGAGTTAAATTGTACCCTAATTTATACAGTACCAATTTCTGTCATTTCTTCTCCTAAAAGTCTGACTAAAGACTTCAGTAATCTGCACATTATGCCAATGGTTAATATTTATCAGTTTAAGCGCGATCGCTGTGATCTGGACTATAATCAACCCGGTCTAGAAGGGATGGCCAGTTTGATTGAGCAGCGGGTCGACAGTGAAGCCGTGTTCGAGTCGCGGGAACAACTAATTGACTTAGCGAAAGCCAGCGGCGGCAATGTACGGCAACTGATGCAACTGATGCGGATTGCCTGCCGGACGGCCAGTACGCGGGGTCATAATAAAATCACGAGCGAGGATATTACCTACGCAGTTAGACAAGAACAATTTAATTTTGAGAGGTTTATTCCCGATGAGCATTACCCCATATTGGCTCAGGTTTGTTTGAAGAAAAACATTCCCAAAGATTTAATCGGACAATTGATGATGTTTAACCTCTCCGTCCTAGAATACAACGGCGATAATCGCTGGAACTATCCTAATCCTGTAGTGAGGCAAAGTGAGTCTTTCCAAACCGCTCTCCAAAACGCTCAACTCCCTTGATCTTGAGCGGGAAGATCGCCAGTTTCTCGTCTTAAACCGGCAAGTATTGGCTGAATTACTTACCTTTATTGACTTTGCCGAAGGATTTACCCTTGGCTTTGTCGAGGTCAATTTCCCGCCCAATGTAGAGATATTGATTCAGGCACTCAAGTCCGATCCAAAGTGTCAGGACATTCAATTTGAGGTATTGAACTTTTCCCACCGACCAGATTTGAAATTTCTGCGAGACGAAATTGTGCAGCAGTTGCCGATTTTACCCCACGATCCCAGTCGCAAATTAGTGCTGTTAATTCGGGGATTGGAAAAGTCGATTGGGGTAGATTTACAAGGGGACTATCCACCAGTTCTGCAAGACCTCAACTTTGTCCGGGATGCCTATAAACGCAGTGTCCTTCATCCGCTTCTGTTTATTTTGCCTGACTATGCGCTCACTCGTCTGACTAAGTTTGCTCCTGACTTTTGGGCTTGGCGATCGGGTGTGTTTTTGTTCCAGACACCCCAAACCACAAAAGACTATGCTCTTGTGCGAACCCTGGAAGCCGATCGCCCCATTGACTCGTCCAAATCGCCGGAGTCCTCAGAACGAATTGCGCTACTGGAAAGCTTATTGATGGACTATCGCCCTTCAGCGGGACATCCTCCTACAGATATAGATCTCAATACCTGTAACATCCTCTTCCATCAGCTTGGGGTCGCCTACCTGAGTCAGCGCAACGCCACCAAAGCCCAAAACTATCTAGAAAACGCCCTAGAACTAGCGCAGCAGCGGCAGGATGTGTCTCTCGCAGCAGAAATATACCAGGATTTAGGAAGAACCTTCGCGCACAGGAGGAGCTGGGAACAGGCGCGGCTCTACTTCCAGCAGGCTCTCGAGATCTTCATTGAATATGGGGATCGCTACTCCCAAGCCAGCACCCTGCACCAGTTGGGAAGGGTAGCCCAAGAGGAGAGGGAATGGGAACAGGCGCGACTCTACTTCCAGCAGGCTCTCGAGATCTACATTGAATATGGCGCTGCCGGAGGCACGCAAAGCGCCCGCTTCTCCCAAGCCAGCACCCTGCACAATTTGGGAGCCGTAGCCTACGAGGAGAGGGAATGGGAACAGGCGCGGCTCTACTTCCAGCAGGCTCTCGAGATCTTCATTGAATGTGGCTATCGCTTCTCCCAAGCCAGCACCCTGCACAATTTGGGAGCCTTAGCCCAAGAATTGAGGGAATGGGAGCAAGCCCGAAGCTACTACCAGCAAGCTCTTGAGATCAAGATTGAATATGGGGATCGCTTTTCTCAAGCCAGCACCCTGCACCAGTTGGGAAACCTAGCCCAAGAATTGAGGGAATGGGAGCAAGCCCGAAGCTACTACCAGCAAGCTCTTGAGATCTACATTGAATATGGGGATCGCTTTTCTCAAGCCAGCACCCTGCACAATTTGGGAAACCTAGCCCAAGAATTGAGGGAATGGGAGCAAGCCCGAAGCTACTACCAGCAAGCTCTTGAGATCTTCATTGAATATGGGGATCGCTATGAGCAAGCCAGCACCCTGCACCAGTTGGGAAGGGTAGCGGAAGAAGTTGGGGAATTGAGCCAAGCCAAAAGTTATTACCTGCAAGCCTTACGAATTTTTGCAGAATTTAAGGATGGTTACGGGGTACAAACCTTTTCTTTGCCTAGTCTTGTTGCTCTTTATCAGCAAACGCAAGATGAGGAGATTCTTGTCGGTATTGCTTCTGTTTTCGGGGTTGGGGTTGAGGAGGTGCGGGGTTTGCTGGAGGGTTAGGATGGGTTTTGGGCGCAGGGATTGTTTGAGCGCAATCATTGTTTGGGCGCAAGCATTGCGCCCCTACGGGGGAAATATTGGTTTGTCTTGGGATCTCGAAGTGTTCGGCGATGAAGCTGTTGAGTAATTCCTTTGAGGCTTGAGGTTAGTATAATTATGACAACCGCCAAGGCTGTTAGGATATTTACAATCTCCGAAACCCTCTCAGGTTGTACTTTTGATTTCTGACTTGCGCGTAGCGCTATAACAGGAGGACAAATCGAATGGCGGCTCTCTTGGATTTGGTGGGTAAAATGTATTCTAAGATACATTCCTCCTAGCGAGGGAGTGGAACGAACCACAAAGACACAAAGGACACAAAGATCGATCGATCATATAGTAAGTTAAACTTATCACACAGAACCTAGAAGAGCCGAATGGCAGCAAACCTAATTATTAAATATGACCCCACTGGAGACATTCTCTATATTAACAAATGCGCTCCCTATACCGAACAAGAATCCGAAGAATTAGGAGATGATATTATCGTGAGAGTCAACCCAAAAACCGAAGAAATAGAAAACCTAGAAATCCTTTTTTTCTCCCAAAGACTACAAGAAAACAACGAACTCCAACTTCCCCTCATCGCCAATCTCCGCTTGGCAGTTTAGTGTAATCAGATTGAGTAAATCATTAAAACAACTTAGCTTATGTCTGCAAATATTCGTCAACAACTCCATCAACATATAGTTAAAATTAGACAAAGCATAGCTTGGGATGAGACAAGCCAAATCTAAAAGTGGTGTATCTCATGAGTCAGTCCGTCGGAGCTTGTCGTATTTTTAAGTGCCTGTGTAATTTCTTTCAATTCTTGATTGTCTTGTTCAAGATTAGGGACGAAAATCATTGGAAATTTTTTGAGAATCCAAGGAATATGTTCTAGGTTTGAATTATCTGAGGAAGAGACAATAACAGGAATGATACGACCTTGATACTTTTCTTCTCCAATTGCATAACTAATATCAGAAACAACATTAAAAGGCTTCAGTGATTCTGGTGTTAATAAGACTATCATTGCTTCAGATTCTTGTAAGGCTTTACCTATGTTATTAGCCCAGTTTTCCCCGGGTAACATTTCAGCAGCATCCCAAACTTGAAAGCCATCTTCTTTGAGAGAATCAGCAACTCTCTTAGCTAACTTAGCCTCAGTAAAGGCATGACTAATAAAAACTTTCATATTCTTTCTAGCTTCCTCGATATTTAAATTAATTCAACTGATTTATTCATAATCTGCTGACAATTTACTAAGAGTATAGCGTTTTTAGTCGCTAGAGAAACTCATTTACTCCTCGACTTCATCAGGAATAGATGCAGCAAACTCAAGCATAGCGTCTAAATCGACGGGTTCTTCAGCTAAATTTCCTGTGCGGGCTTCTGCGAGTCCCCGTTTGAGCGACTCGCGGACCCTAGGATTCTGAAATACCCATAGCTCTTGCTCTGGAATCGCCACCATGGGAACCAAAAGAAGTTCCCCGCTTGCATTCATCAGTATTCGATAGTGACGGTTGCTACATTCAGTCCCAAGGCTAATCCGTCCCCAAGCATCAGCCTGAATATCTTCTTTAATGAGCGAAAAATTCTGATACTCCATCACGTCTCCTCCTCTTTTCATATACTTATTCTAGATAAGTTACCCAATTTGGGCAATAGGGTTATGTCCATTTAGCTTCTCACTATCTAAAGAAAACAGGTTAAACTTGTTCGGGCTGGAGCCTTGACAACAAACCCAGTTTGTTGTTGCACTCCCTTCGCTAAATTCTCTCCCCTTTCCTTGTAGGAGAAAGGCCAGGGGAGAGGTCAATAATTAAGAATCCAATGCGATCGCAATATCTGGTAATGATCAAGTATAATAATAAATATGAAGACCAAATTATTCATCTACCGTTAACTTAATCAAAGCCAAATGAACTTATTAAAACAATCGGACATTCAAGAAAATCCCACAACACTTTACGAACAAGATCTTCAGTTGTGGATTGAGCAAACTATTCATCAATTACAGAATCGACAGTTTGAACAACTGGATATAGAAAACTTAATTGAGGAGTTAAAAGATTTGGGTAAGTCAGAGAAACGCGCCTTAGAGAGCAACTTAATGGTCCTGTTGATTCACTTACTCAAATTAAAGATACAGCATGATGCTCCTGAGACAATGAAAGCAAGTTGGTATAACTCAGTAGATGAGCATCGCCAGCGCGTTCAAGATGATTTACTTAAGACTCCCTCTCTTAAATCTTATCTCTTAATCTCCATCACACAAGCCTATTCCAGCGCTCGTAAAGTCGCCATCAAACAGGGTAAACGCGCTCAATTTGGTATTCGTATTCCCCAAGAAAGTGAGTATCCCCTCGCTTGTCCTTTCACACCTGAACAGATTCTAAATGAGGACTTTTACGGGTAAAAACGAAAGTAAACATTATCGATAATAAAACCATGAAACCAGAATATGACCTTGCCAACATGAAAAATCGCCCGAATGACCTAACCCCCCTTCCCTGGGAAATAAAGGGGGAATAAAGTTTTTAACACCTAACTACTTATATCTCAATAAATCTCTTGGATAAATCATAGCAAAGTGAACCTTTCATGTACTCTAAATTAAGGAGAAGACGATGGCTAATCTGGATGATGTAGGAAGAGCGAAAGCATCTGATAAAAACCTGAACGATGCTAACCGAAGCGATGTGCAGGTAAACAAAACAAGACCATATCCTTAACTGTTCTCTCTGATTTAGAGCAGTTAACCCTGTCAGTAACGGATATTTTGCTTGGTTAAATTAAAAATAGCAAATTACCATTAACGTAAGTGTTAATTAAAGAGGTAAATATGGTTCAATTTTTACAAGCGAAAGAAGTCACTTTCAGAGATTTAATTAATCATTTTCAACTACAGTTTATAGAGGATGAGCATTTTTTTGGGGAATGGCAAGAAGACTTAGAAGCAATCTCTGAACAGGAAAAAGAATTGTTAGATAAAATCAAAACAGGTTATTTTAACTTATTGAATTATCCTCCCTTTTTGGAAACTTCGGTGAGGATGACGGTTTTAGACCCATTATTATTTATTGGTAACTTTTATCTATTTCCCTTTCACATTAAAGCAGAAGAGTCTGTTGAAATTATTACAAAAGAGCAAGATTTAATAATTAAAGGAAGGTTAGATACTTTAATTCTAAAAGAGCAATTATGGGTAATGATTCTTGAATCAAAACGGGTTATTTATTCCGTTGAAGTAGGTTTACCGCAATTATTAGCTTATTTAATGGTCAATCCTCATCCAAACCGTCCTAATTATGGAATGTTGACCAATGGTTCCGAGTTTTTATTTGTTAAATTATTATGGGACGGTAAACCTTTATACGGAACCTCTCGTTTATTTGCCATGAGAAATCCGGGGGATTTATACGAGGTTCTCAAAATCCTTAAACATCTCTGTCAGTCTAGCGAGGGGGTGGAATGAACCACAGAGACACAAAGGACACAAAGATCGATCGCTTCTATGGTAAGTTAAGCTGATCACACAGAACCTAGAAGAGCCTGGATTAGAGGAGATTCGGCTAATCTAAGGATGGGTGGTTAAGAATTTTTTCGGCTTTTCTTGACTATTTCAGCCTTATTTGTCCTAACAAGCTCAAGAATACGAGAGTTTTTCTCTAGAATTGCCCGGCCTGAGAGGGGAATGGTAAAGTTAGATAAGAAAATTAAAGATGGTGTGATTAAAGTGAAATTTGCTGCTAGTACCTATTTTTCCCTGCTGCGCCATTGTGCCGTTCCTTTGTTGTCGATCGCTACTTTTACGCCAATTCTCTTAACTTATTTAGCCAAGGAAAAACCAGAAACCCCGCAACCGCAGGCAAATCTAGAGACTGCTGCCTCCCCTGCTCCTATTATCCCATCTCCGATCGCACCCTTAACCGCACCATCGCCGAAACTATTCCCCTCTCCCCAATCTTCCCCCTTGGCACCGAAAAAATTAGCACCATCGGTTCAAACTTCCCCTAATACTTCCCCTAATACTGCCCCCGCTGCCGCGGTTAAACCGGTAACTAGACAACCCTTATTGGTTCCCGCTAATTATACGCCGCCAGCCATAGAAATTCGCGTGGCGATTAAAAGGGATGTGGCCAGTGTTTTGATTGGAGTTAACGGGCCGGCGGTGATCACCGATCGCCAAGGTCGCGGTTTAAAAACGATTGCCACTAACGAGGGTTTACCGGTCATTCCAGGTGCCAATGGCTTAAAAATGGGCGATTTATCGCTGCCAGAGGTGATTTTTGTGCAGCCCACCAGTGCCGATGGTTTAGTTTATGTGGATGATGGTTGGTATCGGGGCAAAATCCTCCTTGTTGCCCAAGGCGATCGCTTGTTAGTGGTCAATCATGTTAATTTAGAGGCCTATCTCTATAGTGTGGTGGGTAGTGAAATGCACTCCACAGCGCCAATGCACGCTTTAAAGGCACAGGCGATCGCAGCCCGTTCCTATGCCCTAGTACATATAATCCGCCCCGCTAATGCTTGGTTTCATCTGGGCAATACCCAGCGCTGGCAGGTATATAAAGGCATTCGCTCGGAGTATCAATCGACTCACCAGGCGGTTAATGCCACTGCCGGGCAGATTCTCAGCTATAAAGGGGGTGTGGTCGAGTCTCTTTATGCCGCCACCGATGAAATTGTCGCTTGGGCCCACGGTGGTCGCGGTATGAGTCAAACTGGAGCTTATAAATTAGCGGAAAAAGGCCTAGATTATCAACAAATTCTCGGTAATTATTATCCCGGAGTTGGTTTAGCCCGTCTAGTTCTACAAAATTAGATTGATTGGCTTCCTCGACTGAAAACTCAAATCTGATCACTGATGACTGATCACTGATCACTGAAATGCCGACCATAGCAGATTTCTAGTAACTGTATTACAATAAACTTTCAAAATGCTATAGCAGTAAATCTCTCTATGAATAGCCCCTTTCTTGACTACCTCAACGGTCCAAAGCATCCCGTCCTCGTCTTTGATGGAGCGATGGGAACTTCCCTACAAAGCCAAAATCTGACGGCCGAGGACTTTGGTGGGGCAGAATACGAAGGTTGTAACGAGTATCTTGTCCATACTAAACCTAGCGCCGTAGCGAAAGTCCACGAAGCCTTTTTAGCCGTGGGTGCGGATGTGATTGAAACCGACACCTTTGGGGGAACCTCGATAGTTTTAGCCGAGTACGATTTAGCCGACCAAGCCTATTATCTCAACAAAAGCGCCGCCGAACTGGCCAAGGCTTGCGCGAATAAATACTCTACCCCCGAAAAACCCCGTTTTGTGGCGGGTTCCATGGGGCCGGGGACAAAACTGCCCACTTTGGGTCATATTGACTTTGATACCCTCAAAAATGCCTATGTGGAACAGGTAGAGGGTCTGTACGATGGCGGGGCAGATTTATTATTAGTAGAAACCTGTCAGGATGTCCTGCAAATTAAAGCGGCTTTAAATGCTATTGAAGAAGTATTTCAGAAAAAAGGTCAACGATTGCCCCTGATGGTTTCGGTGACGATGGAAACCATGGGAACGATGTTAGTAGGAACGGAAATTAACGCCGTTGTCTCTATTTTACAACCCTATAAAATCGATATTTTGGGACTTAACTGCGCCACCGGTCCCGATTTAATGAAACCCCATATTAAATATCTCTCGGAAAATTCCCCTTTTATTGTTTCTTGTATTCCTAACGCTGGTTTACCAGAAAATGTCGGCGGTCAAGCGCACTATCGCCTCACTCCCGTAGAATTAAAAATGGCTTTAATGCACTTTATCGAAGATTTGGGAGTACAAATTATCGGCGGTTGTTGTGGTACTCGTCCCGACCATATCCAAGCTTTAGCGGAACTAAGTCAGGGTTTAACTCCGAAATCTCGTCATTATCATTATGAACCCTCCGCCGCTTCTATTTATAGTACCCAACCCTATATTCAAGATAATTCTTTCCTGATTGTCGGGGAAAAATTAAACGCCAGTGGTTCTAAAAAATGTCGGGAACTGCTCAATGTTGAAGACTGGGATAGTTTAGTATCGATGGCGAAAGCGCAGGTAAAAGAAGGAGCGCATATTCTCGATGTCAACGTCGATTATGTGGGCCGGGATGGGGTGCGCGATATGCACCAATTAGCCTCTCGTTTAGTTAATAATGTCACCCTACCTTTAATGTTAGATTCCACCGAATGGGAAAAAATGGAAGCGGGGTTAAAAGTAGCGGGGGGTAAATGTATCCTCAACTCTACTAACTACGAAGACGGGGAATCGCGTTTTTATCAAGTCTTGGATTTAGCGAAAAAATACGGCGCGGGGGTAGTAATTGGAACCATTGATGAAGAAGGAATGGGACGCACTGCCGAGAAAAAATTCCAGATAGCTAAACGGGCCTATTATGCGGCGATAGAATACGGAATTCCTCCCTACGAAATCTTTTTTGATCCTCTAGCTTTACCGATTTCTACTGGTATCGAAGAAGACCGAGAAAATGGCAAGGCTACTATCGAAGCAATGGGCCGAATTCGCCAAGAACTGCCCGAATGTCATATTCTTTTAGGTGTGTCTAATATCTCTTTTGGGTTGAATCCGGCAGCGCGTCAGGTATTAAATTCTGTCTTCCTCCACGAAGCGATGCAGGTGGGTATGGATGGCGCAATCGTCAGCGCTAATAAAATTCTTCCTCTGGCAAAAATTGAACCAGAATATCAGCAAGTTTGTCGGGATTTAATCTATGATAATCGTCGTTTTGATGGCGATATATGTGTTTATGATCCCCTGACCAAATTAACCGAATTATTTGCGGGGAAAACTACTAAAAAAGACCCCTCTAGTAATGCTAATTTACCCGTGGAGGAACGCTTAAAACAGCATATTATTGATGGGGAAAGATTGGGACTGGAAGAGGCTTTAAAGCAAGCTTTACAGGACTATCCACCCCTAGATATTATTAATATTTTCCTCCTGGATGGGATGAAGGTAGTGGGTGAGTTATTTGGTTCGGGACAAATGCAGTTACCTTTTGTTCTCCAATCTGCCCAAACTATGAAAGCAGCCGTTGCCTTTTTAGAACCCTTTATGGAGAAAAAAGAGGGGGATAATAATGCCAAAGGGACTTTTATTATCGCAACGGTTAAAGGGGATGTTCACGATATTGGTAAAAACTTAGTTGATATTATCTTGACCAATAACGGCTATAGGGTGATTAATTTGGGCATTAAACAACCGGTGGAAAATATCATCGAAGCCTACAAAGAACATAAAGCCGATTGTATCGCCATGAGCGGTTTATTGGTGAAATCGACGGCTTTTATGAAGGAAAATCTAGAGGTTTTTAATGAAAAAGGAATCACCGTTCCTGTTATCCTTGGCGGGGCAGCTTTAACTCCCAAATTTGTCCATGATGACTGTCAAAAAACCTACAATGGACAGGTTATCTATGGTAAGGATGCCTTCTCTGACCTGCATTTTATGGATAAATTAATGCCCGCTAAAGCTGGGGGTCAATGGGATGATAGTAAAGGCTTTTTAGCGGAGTTTGCCGAGGCAGAAAAAACCCCGGTTGTCGCAGAAGAATTAAAGGTTAATCCCGATACTATTTTTACCGATGGAACCCTAGACAAAGAATTAGTTATTGATACCCGTCGCTCGGAAGCGGTGGAAGTTGATATTCCCCGACCAACACCGCCCTTCTGGGGTACTAAAATATTAACAGCAGCAGAAATTCCCATCGAGGAGGTTTTCTGGTATTTGGACCTACAAGCTTTATTTGTCGGTCAATGGCAATTCCGCAAACCCAAAAGCCAATCGAAGCCAGAATACGACCAGTTTTTACAGGAAAAAGTTCATCCAATTCTGACAGCATGGAAAGAGAAAATTGTCAAGGAAAATTTACTAAACCCTACATTAATTTATGGTTATTTTCCCTGTCAATCCTCTGGTAATTCCCTGTTAATTTACGATCCCGAATCGATACAAGCAGGCGAAAAACCCGAAAATCTGCAACCGATAGCCATTTTTGAGTTTCCGCGCCAGAAATCCGGTCGCCGTCTCTGTATTGCTGACTTTTTCGCCCCGCAGGAATCCGGTATTATCGATGTTTTCCCTATGCAAGCGGTGACAGTGGGGGAAATCGCCACGGAATACGCTAAATCTCTCTTTGATGCCAACGAATATACGGAATACCTCTATTATCACGGCATGGCTGTCCAAACCGCCGAAGCCATGGCCGAATGGACCCACACCCGCATCCGTCGCGAGTTAGGTTTTGCAGAGTTCGATCCCGATAATATCCGCGATATACTACAACAGCGTTACCAGGGTTCTCGCTATAGTTTCGGCTATCCCGCTTGTCCTAATATTCAGGACCAATACAAGCAATTAGCTCTGTTAGGATGCGATCGCATTGGGATGTATATGGACGAAAGCGAACAATTGTACCCAGAACAATCCACCACCGCCATTATTACCTATCACCCCACCGCTAAATACTTTAGTACCTAATCAGTGATCAGTTAAGTAGCTGGTTATAATTAAATTTAAAATGGATTTTAGATTCGATCCCCCCTGCCCCCCTTGATAAGGGGGGTGCCGATAGGCGGGGGGATCCCCCCTGCCCCCCTTGATAAGGGGGGTGCCGATAGGCGGGGGGATCCCCCCTGCCCCCCTTGATAAGGGGGGTGTCTGACAACTTTTAACGCCTACCTACTTATCAGTAATCAGATTTGAGTTTTCATTTCAATTATCGACTTAGATCTATAATATGCCAGCAATTTTTTTATGATTAACCACTTGACAAAGTGGCCACAGCAGTGGCATTAATTTAGGATAGGAAGTTTTCGGGAGTCAGTCGTCGGTCGTTCATACCAAATTAGCCTACACTTCATCTTGATAAGAAAGGCTAGATTTTTTGCAGCTTCTTAGGGAAATTATGACCACTAATCCTCTTAACTCGCTCATTTTAGAGCAGATTAGTCATATCTGTGAGCAATACTCGATCGAAAGTCGTATTCTCGAAGATTTTGCCGATTTTGTCATCAAAAACCACCGTAAAAAGTCTCCCAAACCATCGTTAACTAAATCAAAAACTACAGCCACCACCACCACAGGCCCAAAAGTTAAACCTTTAACTCTAACGCAACTTAAACAGGCAGTTTATGCCTATTTTGAGGTTAGCAATACCACAGAATTAAAAAAATCGAGTATGTTTCAAATGGCTACTAGAGCCTTTGATAACATCAATTTATCTCAGCGAGAAAGTTGGGAAAAAATTTACAGAGAGTATGTAGGTATTTTACCAGAAGAAGATGGGGAAACAGGTAAGCATTGTATTAATGGTATTAATATATTTAAATATTTTTATCCCTATCGTGTTTTCGAGCTTGATCCAAAAACTGCCACTAAGGAAGACATTAAAAATGCCTATTATCGTCTTTCTAAGATCTATCATCCCGATAACCAAGAAACAGGAGACGCAGAAGTTTTTGATTGTTTAACTGTCATGTATAAGTCTATCACCACGGAGATAAAATAATCATGCCTCAGAAAGCAAATACCTTCCTGATCCGGGATACCGAATTAGCTCAATGGTTTTCTATTACTCTTGAAAAACTAGACAAAATTGTTGATATTTTTGATGCTGATCCTAATGATGATTGGGATTTAGTTGAAGGTGTCGATTATCAATTTGTCAACAAAAAAGATAAAGTTAGATTGTTTTCTTTTGAAGGTGCTTTAAAAATTGCTTCCTATATTGATCAGCATGAAAAGCGAGGAATTTTATACAGATTTAGAGAATTTTTTACTAAGCACGATCAAAAAATTCGTCGCTCTTTGGCACGAAAATTAATTTTTAATGAATTGGCTGACTCTGGCGAAATTAAAGTTTATCAAGGAGTGGCTATGATTCATAAACAGAGTTTGCGGCGAATTTTAAAAACTAATGGAGCCAAGCTAAATCAAACATTCAATAATCTTAAACTCCACGAATCTTCATCTTTGAAAGTTGATGATGAAGAACTTGCTAAGGTAATCAAAAATACTAAAACAGAAGTTCGTCCTTTAAAAATAGGAGTAGATTTTTACGAAGATGAAAAAAGAGAGTTTTGGTTCTCTGAAAGTGGAGTTGTTCGCATTTCTAAATCCATGAGTGAAACTTTGACGAATAAATCGCGCCAAGAAATGTGTAAAATGATTGAAATCGAGTTTCCTCTTGCCTTTAAAGAAATTCAGGAAAATCTAGATGACGATACCAAACAAAAAATCGAGATTGAAAAGGCTAAAAAACGAGCTAAAACTAGAGATAAAAACACTTGTCAGGTGACAGGGCAAAAACCGGATAGAAATAATAAATTTAATCTCGCTGTCCATCATCTTTACTCTGCCCAGAAATATCCCCATCTAGCGACATTAGATCTGAATTTGGTGACTATTAAAGAAGAAATTCACCAAGAATTCCACGGTAACTTAGGGGGATTTCATCAACCTTGTACCATCGAGGATTTTATCGAATTCTTGCACGTTTACTATCCCGAACATCAGGGCAATTTAGCCTTAAAACTTCAGAAAACTAAGAAAAAACTGGAAAAATTAGCTAAATAATCATTCAATTTGGGGGTGTGAATAGCTCCAAAGTGATTATCCATTTTTTTAGGGAAAGAACGACCACATCTCATCATGAGCGATAATTAATTTATCGAGAATTTGGGTTAAAACTCCGATCTGACGAGGAACAGCCGCATCTAAATCATTGGCAACTATTGTCAACTCCGCCCATAGTATATATGATAGTTGAACTCTAATTTAGGATCTAGCTGGGTCTAGAGAGGATAATATGGATAAGATCAAGGTAGGATTGTTGTTTGGTGGTCGATCGGGAGAACACGAGGTATCTATCAATTCGGCTCGATCGATCCTGCAAGCTTTTAATTATCCCGAAAATCTTGACAAATACGCCGTTATCCCCTTCTATATCGATAAAAATGGCTGTTGGCATTCGGCAGCAACTGCTAGACAAATTTTAACCTCTGGGCAACCCCTAGCTATTGAGAGTGATATAAAAGTCAATATCTGGCAATTTCCTCCAGAAGTGAGCGAAATTGAGGTTTGGTTTCCAATTCTCCACGGACCGAATGGAGAAGACGGCACTTTACAAGGATTACTCACTCTCATGCGGGTTGCTTTTGTGGGTAGTGGGGTACTGGGTTCATGCCTAGGCATGGATAAAATTGCCATGAAAACTGCTTTTGCAGCCGCTGGATTACCCCAAGTTAAGTATAAGGCTATAACCCGCTCGCAAGTGTGGTCAAATGCCTGTGTTTTTCCGCAATTGTGCGATCAAATCGCCGAGGAAATAGGTTATCCTTGTTTTATTAAACCGGCTAATTTAGGTTCTTCGGTGGGTATTAGTAAAGCTCGCAACCGGCAAGAATTAGAGGCTGCTTTAGATAGTGCTGCTAGTTATGATCGACGGATTATTGTTGAAGCAGGAGTAACCGCAAGGGAGATCGAATGTGCGGTTTTAGGTAATGATAATCCCCAAGCTTCTTTGGTGGGAGAAATTACTTTTGATAGTGATTTTTATGACTATGAAACTAAATATACTGACGGGCGATCGAGTATGGTTATTCCCGCTAATATTCCCGATAAAATTGCTAATCAAGTGCGAGAAATGGCTGTAGAAGCATTTAAAGCTGTGGATGCTGCGGGATTGTCGCGGGTGGATTTTTTCTATGTGGAAAAGACTGGGGAAGTGTTTCTCAATGAAATTAATACTCTGCCGGGGTTTACTAATTTTAGTATGTATCCCCAACTCTGGAAAGCCACCGGTTTAGAGTTTGATAAATTGGTCGATAAGTTAGTACAATTAGCCTTAGAAAGACAGGAAAAATAAGGTTAAATTACCAACATTTCTAGGATAGGAATTACCTATCCTAGAGATATTTATCAATTAGATAGTTTCAGGATCAATGCCCAATTCTCGTAATTTTTGGGCTAATTTTTCCTTCTCCAAGATAGCTTGTTCTTTTTCGAGGATAGCCTGTTCTTTTGCCTTTCGTTCCTGTTCCTTTTCTAAAAGAATCTGTTCCTTTGCTTGTCTTTGCTCTAATTCAGCTTCTTGGGGAGTGGGAACCAATTGACCATCGACGGTAAAATAACGCAGTTTACGGTCAAATATGCCTAAATATAGTTCTAATTGTTCACTCCATAAATAGCCGTTTTCATTAGCAGCAATAGCTTGATATTGTCCAGCAATTAATCTAAATCCTTGCAGTTCTAAACTTTCAGGATCAAACCAGAAATAGTTAGGAGTCCGAAAGGTATTTTGATAGAGAATTTTCTTTTTATTGCGGTCAATATTGGCCGTAGAATCGGAAATAATCTCCACGATCACATTGGGATATTTACCCCCTTCTCCCCAAACCACCCAACTTTTGCGGGGACGTTTTTCTGTATCTAAAACCACAAAAAAATCAGGACCACAAAAATCACGTTTTTTTAGTTGTTCTTCGTTATAGTAGATGGTAAGATTGCCGGAAGCATAGTAATTAGTTCTTTCTTGCCATAACCTTTCTAAACAACCGATCAGAATTGTAATTTGTTGTAGATGTAGATCACTTTCCAAAGGTGGTTCATCACTCCATAAATCGGTGGGGGGACAGGTAACTTCCGGTAAAATGTCGAGAGTTGTCATAGTTTTTCCCCGTTATACTAGCTTTGTTTAATTATAACTGTTACGCTCTTTTCTGGTCATCAAAAACTAATTTTTTGTTGAATCACGAGTAAAACTGTAGATAATTTGGGTAGCTAATTGTGGTAATTGTGATAAATCTTCATTGGACATTTTTTGACGATCGAGTTTCATTTGTAATCCCGTCATCGAATCGTCTCCGTCGGAAATTAAAAATTCTAAGCGTTCAATTTCCGACCAATCTTTAATGTCATTTAATATCTTGTCAATAACCAGAAGATAAGGATGGGAAGGATTTTTATACCAATTACTGCTGACACCCTGACGAATATCTAAACCTAAATGTACAATCAAAGGGGCGCGATCAAAAAGGGCATTGGCTACCGGTCGGGTTTCTTCTTGGAGAGATAATTGATTAGCGCGACTTAACTGCCGTAATTTCTCTAATTGATGATATCTTTGCGAAATTGACGGCGGATTTTCCCCCCAACTGAGAGCGATGGTGACTAGATAGGTTTGTAAGAATAGATGTCCTAACTTTTCCGCTTTTGTGGCCAGATAATTGGAATTATAATCATTAGCCTCGATCAGCAAAGGTACTCGCTCGACTATTTCCAAACCATAGCCTTTTAATCCGGCAATTTTACGCGGATTATTGGTAATTAAACGAATATTTCTCACCCCCAAATCGTTAAGCATTTGCGCTCCCATCCCGTAATCGCGCAAATCGGCGGGAAATCCTAACCTTTCGTTGGCTTCCACCGTATCTAGTCCCATATCCTGTAAAGAATAGGCTTTTAGCTTATTAATTAAGCCAATTCCCCGTCCTTCCTGTCGCAGGTAAACCACCACCCCTAAACCGTTGTTTTCAATCATTTTTAAGGCACTTTGCAACTGTTGCCGACAATCGCAACGCAAGGATCCCAAAGCATCCCCGGTCAGACATTCTGAGTGCATTCGTACCATTACAGGTTGATCACCAAAGAGAGCGGGATCGCCTTTCACAATAGCGATATGTTCGGTTTGATCTAATAAATTTCGGTAGGCATAAAGCTGAAAAGTGCCGAATTGACTGGGAAAATCACAGACCGTTTCCCGATGGACAAAGCGATCATGTTTTAAGCGATAACCGATCAGATCGGCAATGCTAATTAACTTTAAATTATGTTGACGAGCGTATTCAAATAGTTGCGGTAAACGGGCCATGGAACCATCGGGATTTTGGATCTCACAGATAACTCCCGCCGGATACAACCCGGCTAACCGAGCTAGATCCACGGCTGCCTCCGTATGACCAGCGCGTTTTAAGACTCCACCGGCTTTAGCACGAATCGGGAAGACATGACCGGGACGGGTGAGATCGTCGGGACGAGTGACCGGATTAATGGCAACTTGTACGGTTTTCGCCCGATCTTCCGCCGAAATACCAGTTTTAACCCCTAAATGGGGAGCGGCATCGATGCTAACGGTAAAAGCGGTTTGATTGCTATCGGTGTTTTTTGTCACCATCAAGGGTAATTCGAGAGCATCAAGACGCTCTCCCGTCATTGCCAGACAGATTAAACCGCGAGCTTGCACTGCCATGAAGTTAATCAGATCGGGGGTGGCAAATTGGGCCGCACAGATTAGATCTCCTTCATTTTCGCGATTCTCATCATCAACTACTACAATAGCCCGTCCGGCTTTGATTTCCGCTAAGGCAGTATCGATAGAGTCAAAAGCGATCGAAGTGACAGTCACAGGCATTAAAACGATAGAACTATTTTCATTCTACAGGTTTGCTCGATCTGCTGAGGGTCAATTTCTGCCAGTTCCCTAGAAAGAAGTCTCCCGGTGAACCTGACGGCTGCCCGGGAGACTTTTAGCTATCTTAAGCTAGAAAATTAGTTCAAACTAGCGGGGGTGATGCTGGCAACTTTGCCACCGAGACGGTTGATCTGTTGCAGGGTGTTATTTAACTGTTCAAAGGGGACGATAATCGCTTTGCTACTGCGACGGACACGGGGATAACCCGGTTTGCTGATGGCGGCAATTTCCACGCGATAGAGCTTACCCACATCACCATAGGCCACACTACCACCAAGAGCTTTACTGGGGGTGTTGCGTTGACCGGAGGGACGATAGGCCCAACCATCGCTGCCACCGGAGGGACCGACTACTGCCGAAGCGCCGTTTTGGGCTAATTCCACCGCTAAACGGGAGGTTTTGCCGGCAATCTGAGAGCGATCGCTGTTGGCATAACCGCGATAGAGTTGGAACATCCGGGTAAATCCCACGGTTTTTTGACCGGGTTGGCTGGCAAAACCACGATAGTAGGGAACGATACTATCGCCGAAGTTTTCGGTATATTCGGCGGAATCGATGTAGGAGTCGATATCGGCCTCGAATCCTTTGTTTTCGTAGAGATCGAGGTGATAGACCACTTCCGACTCATCGTAGGGAGCGCGACCTAAAAGATGTTTGATATTAAGTTCGATGACGCGGGTTTGGAAGTTACCGTAGAAGAATTTGTTCTTATACAGTTCCGATTTGGCCACGGCGCGGACGAATTCCCGCACGGTGATCGAACCGTTGCAGAGTAAGGATTCGGCACTGGTAAGGCGCTCGGAACGCATGATATAGTCATTGCCTAGCACCTGACGATAGACAGCGCGAATAACCGCCTGTGCCTCGTCACGGGACCAATCGGGACGTAATTCCACGGGAGCAACCTCGCTAAAAGCGGTTGTCCCTAAACGGGAAGCTGAGGTAGTAATTGCCACTAAAGTTCTCCTACAAAAAAATGATCATTTTCTGATCGCTCAAAACTAGGGGAGGATCAGTTCGATTACCTAGCCACCTTGACGATGGATATAACAAGGTCTGGAAGAACAGGTGATTGCTAACCCTTTTGCTAACAACCTCCTGTCTTTCCAGACCAGCAGTTTTTTTGATCGGACTAGCTGAGAGCGTTGATAGCGTAGTCGATATAGGAGTTGGCTTCTACTGCGGGGTCGCCACTTAAACCATGGTTGGCTTTGATGTATTTGAGAGCTTCGATGTACCAGCTAGGAGACAGGTCGAAGGTGCGGTTGATTTCGTCAATACCAGCGATGAGGTACTCGTCCATCGGACCGGTTCCACCAGCAACTAAGCAGTAGGTCACCATGCGGAGGTAGTAACCGATGTCGCGAGCGCATTTCTCTTTACCGCGTTGGTCCGCCGCAAAGTTAGCCCCTTGCATTTGGGTGGTGTAGGGGTACTTGTTGTATACGGCTTGAGCGGCACCGGAGATCAAAGAACTAGCTTTTTCGGTTAAAGCTTTAGCGGCGGTGAGGCTGGCAGAAGCTTGACGAAAACGACCGAAAGCAACTTGGATTTCGGTGCTGCTTAAGAAACGACCTTGAGAATCAGCGGCTGCTACGGCTTCGGTAAGGGGGGTTTTCATTGTTTGGTATCTCCCAATAATCTTGCAATAAGTTTCCTACGGTTTAATTGAGACTAGCCCCAGGGACTAGGCGACAGCAGCGGCGGCGCGGTCGAAGTAGCTGGCAATTTCAGACATTAAAGCACTGCAATCGCCGGGGGTGACACCGTTGCGATCGTTAGCGATGGACAAAGCAGCTTCTTTCATTTTGCTTACGCCAGCAGCTACGGAAGCTCCAGGTACTCCTAAAGCTACATAGGTTTCGCGAAGACCATTTAAGCAACGATCATCGAGAACACTGCCGTCGCCAGCGAAGGTAGCGTAGGTGACATAGCGCAAGATGATTTCCATGTCGCGTAAGCAAGCGGCCATACGACGGCTGGTGTAGGCATTACCACCGGGGGTGATCAGTTGGGGCTGTTCAGCGAACAGGCTACGAGCGGCGTTGGCAACGATGGTGGAAGCGTTACTGGTGATCCGGTTAACAGAGTCCATCCGTTTGTTGCTGTCCGCAACCATGGCGCTGAGAGCGTCTAGTTGGGAAGAGCTTAAATATTCGCCACGAGCATCAGCTTGGGATACTACCCGGGTGAATGCGTCAAACATTGTGACAATCTCCTAAATTTAAATGGGATTCGCTTGCAATTAAAAGGTTTTCCCTCTTAAGGGATTTCACGGTGAGCCTAGACGAGCCTTGACCGTGATTGTTGCGACCTACTTTAAGAAACCTGAAAAAACTTCATGTCTCTCTCATAAATCACCTAAGGAGGTTAAACAAGTATCCAGCTTAACTTTTGTCTGTTATCTTGGCCCCTCAAATTAAATTTATACACTGCTGTCGAAACTTTGTTTGTTACATATTATTAAGTTTTTTGCTGTCTTTTTGTAACGGTCACTTAACAATAACTCGATCGAGTTGGTCATCAATTCCTGACCATGGCTCAAAGCCTCTCACCGTCGGGAAATCAGAGACAGCAAGGCTTTAAGGGTATAAAGAGCAGCAAGATAAAAATTTTAAGTTTTTTTTAATATTTCCCCGCTTTCCCTTCCCCTATTACCCAAGGATTGCCCTTTCCAGCCCTCAAATTACGATGAAGTTTTGTAAAGAAGGGAGAGGGGCGTGGGAATTATGAATTATGAATTATGAAGTGGGGGAGTGGGGAGAATCAATAAAAAGCTGTCTCCTGACGACCGACGACCGGCTCCTGACCTTAAACTAGAAATCAGTGTGCGAAACGTTTAGGCATGAAATAGGGTTGAAATACCCGAAATAACCGCCTAGTAAGGTCTTCAGTCCCTTGACTGAATCTAAAAGGTCAACCTTGACCAACCTTATAACTGTTTATCTGTCCCGACGTTTAGTATCACCCGATACCAAATTATGCAAGGGAACTCAAGGTCAATACACTTGTAATAATCGTTACAAGTTGAGAGTAACGGCGATAGCCCCCCCAGATTCAGAAATCACAACTCTGGGACTGAAGCGGGGAACGGAAGGCACAGAGGCGAAACCTAACACCAGAATCGAGACCACTGCCAACCATCCACGATTAGGCTGGGTTCTGAATGTCCGACCTGAACCATCGTTAATTATCAGCAGTGAAATAGGTTGACACACTGCGTTCAAAAGAACAAGGGTTTGAATGTAAGGATAGAGTCCAGTAGGAGTCTATATGACGAAACCCTTGAGAAAGTAAAGGATTCGGGAAACCGGAAACCACTAAGACTACGAATGTATGGAAAGCTATCAATTGGGGTAAAATCCAAAGATACGTTTTCAAGCTCCAAAAGAGAATATTCCAAGCAGCTAAATCGGGACAGGATGCAAAGGCTAGAAGGTTGCAACGTCTATTAGTGAAGTCATACTAAGCTCGTCTATTAGCGGTAAGAAAAGTGACCCAAGATAATCAAGGAAAAAGGAACACTTAAAGCAAAACCGCTAAGGAGGGTATGGATTCCTAAACCAGGAAGGGATGAAAAACGCCCATTAGGAATACCAACCATTAAGGACAGAGCTAGACAAGCGTTGATTAAATCGGCACTCGAACCAGAATGGGAATCAAGAATGGAAGGAACCAGTTACGGTTTCCGGCTGGGAAGGTCTGCCCATGATTCAATTGCCAGAATCTACACAAGTATCCGTCTTAGTAATTACTTTGTGTTAGATGCTGAGGTTAATTTCGAGAGACAATTACGCACCTCCGCACGAGTGGGAGAATTACGATAGGGTTCTAGGAGAGTGCTATTTAGGGCAATTTGACCTAATAATCCTAGATTATTGACAGTTATTTGCCCCTCTGGATGAGGCGAAAAAAATAGAGCAATCTGTCGGGTTTCGTCGGTAATTTCTTTGCTAATTTCTACTTGGCCTAGGGGCGTTAACGAAGGCGGTCGGCGGTCGGCAGAGGGCAGGAGGTTTCATCAATCGAGGCGAAGAAAAAAACGGTAAGATTAGTTAAAGAAAATGATACAAATATATATTGATTAGAAAAAAAAAGCTATAAGTAAAAGAAAAGTCAATCTTCCTCAGCCCCATGACGAGAAAAGAACAGCCCCACTCGTGGTTCTCAAGAAAACCCTTAACCTGGCAACAATCGCGGGCTATGTGGCGCGATTTATGGTTAGAAGCGTCCCTCGATTTTCCCTATCTAGCTTTGATTGTTAGTTCTTGTGCAATCGCTACCTTTGGCTTAGTCGCCAATAGTGCGGCCGTGATTATTGGGGCGATGATTATTGCCCCTTTGATGTTGCCGATTCGTAGTCTGGCTTTTGGTGGTTTAATTGGCAGTTGGCGATTAATTCGTAAGTCGGCCTTGGCGATTTTAGTTGGTACGATCATCGCTTTAGCAATAGCTTGGTTGCTAGGATTATTGATCGGAATTTCTGAATTTGGTAGTGAAATTCAAGCCCGTTCTCAACCGAATCTTTTAGATTTAGGAGTAGCAATTACGGCGGGCGCAATCAGTGGTTATGCCAAAATAGAACCGAAAATTTCAGGTACTTTAGCGGGAACAGCAATCGCCGTGGCTTTAATGCCGCCAGTTTGTACGATTGGTTTAGGATTATCCCAAGGCAATTGGGTCCTAAGTTTGGGGGCAACTCTGTTATATATTACCAATTTATTAGGCATTGCTCTCTCCTGTTTGTTGGTCTTTTTGCTGGCAGGTTATTCTAATTTTCATCGGGCGCGTAATGCTCTAATTTTGACTTCTATCCTGACAGCAGTTTTGCTAATTCCATTAGGAATAAGTTTTGCCACTCTGGCCAATCAAGCTCGCTTAGAAAGGTTGATTAAAAAAGCTTTATTCCAACGAACGATTACTTTTCAACGGGCAGAATTATTGGAATCTTCGATTAATTGGCTCAAGCAACCTCCCCGGGTGAGATTAGTAGTAAGAACTGCGGAAAGCATTACCCCCAGACAGGTGGAATTGTTGGAAGAATTCATTACTAAGGAAATGGGGCGCCCTTTTCAATTAAATGTCTTGGTTTCTAAGGTTAATGAAGTCACTGCCCCAGAATAAAGTCGATAAAATTAGCGCAAGTAATGACAAACAAGGATTAATTCGCTATCTTAATGTTTGATATTTAATCTATAGGTAGGGTTCAGGTGAGTAGCGGCAATCGACCAGAAAGCACGGCTTATGTGCGGATAATTAAGCAATCTTGGCAAACGGGGAAATTAGAGGGGGAAGTGCGGACGGAAGAATATCAATGGCGGTTTCAATGGCATTTTCTTCAAGGTAAGTTATTAGTACAACCTTCCCTAGGTAGGGCTTTGATTTTTGAACCCTTGAATCGGTTTTTAGAACGCTACGATTATCAGTTAGAACCGGGAGGAGATTATGAATTTACGGTGCGATCAAAATTGTAAAGATGGGGGATTAAATCACAGGTTTTCTCCTAAAGAGGAAGTTTAACCTAATTTGGCCTCATCTCCCGATGACCGATTCCCTAAAAGGAAAACTTTGTACCTCATCATTAAGATAACCGGCTATTGATCAAGAGAAATTGACGTTTTATGGACAACCCGGCCGAGATTCTGGGTTTTTACAGGAAGTTTTTTGATTTAAATCCTGTTGGTTAGGCTAAAATTCGGCCATAGCAAAGCGTTATATTAACGATAAGAATTTTTAGGAATAAGGGAAATGACGCAAGGACAGAAGGTTTCAGTGGGTATTGTCGGCGCTTCGGGATATGGTGGCGTACAGTTGGTACGTTTGCTCAAAGAACATCCCTTAGTAGAATTAGTCTATCTGGGGGGCGATAGTAGTGCGGGGAAACCCTACAGTGATTTATATCCCCATCTCGGTCATAGTATTAATCTTAATGTGGAGGCGATCGATTTAGACATAATTGCCTCCCGTTGTCAAGTGGTTTTCTTGGGTTTACCCAATGGTTTAGCCTGTGATTTAGCCCCTCCTTTGCTCGCTAAAGGGTGTAAAGTGTTGGATCTGTCAGCAGATTATCGTTTTACTAGCCTAGAAACCTATAGTAAATGGTATGGCAAGGAACGTCAGGATCAAGCGATCGCATCTACGGCTGTGTACGGTTTACCAGAACTTTATCGGGAAGATATTAAAAATGCCTCTTTGATCGGTTGCCCCGGATGTTATCCTACTGCTAGTTTAATGGCGATTTCTCCCCTGTTAAAACAGGGTTTAATTGTCCCGGAAACCACGATTATCGATGCCAAATCGGGAACTTCGGGAGGGGGAAGACAGGCTAAGATTAATATGTTATTGGCAGAAGCAGATAGTTCGATCGGGGCCTATAATGTAGCGGGAAAACACCGTCATACTCCCGAAATTGAGCAGATTTGCGGTGATTTAGCCGGTCATGAGGTGCGCGTCCAGTTTACTCCCCATTTAATGCCCATGGTTCGGGGTATCCTGTCCACAGTTTACGCAACTTTGCGGGATCCCAATCTGGTGCGGGATGATTTGATCACTATCTACAATGCTTTTTATCGCGCTTCTCCCTTTGTCAAAATCCTACCGGGGGGAGTCTATCCACAAACTAAGTGGGCCTGTGGTACTAATTTATGTTATCTCGGTATTGAAGTGGATCCGAGAACCGATCGGGTGATAGTGATGTCAGCGATCGATAATTTAGTTAAGGGACAATCGGGACAAGCGGTACAATGTCTCAATCTCATGATGGGTTGGGAAGAATCCCTTGGTTTACCGCAAATGTGTTTTTATCCTTAAAAATTCCTGGATGCGTTTAACCGAGTACATCTCATTTTTGTAAATCTACTGAGTTGGGATTTTTAAAGGGAAACTATCTTCTAAAATTGGTGATCACTTCCGATTTTATCACTCAATCCAAGCCTTTGGGGGGTTCTACCCCCCAAACCCCCCGTTGGGGGCGTGGCGCCGCCCCCAAACCCCCCGCGCATTAGTTTTTCGGTGGGATGCTTACACGCGATTGTTGATATATTTGTACCAGTTTAAGAGTCACTGATAATTGCTGATTGTCGGTATTTCTGCAAATGTGAGATGCACCTCGTTTAACCACGCATCCTTTGCTCAATTTCGGGAAAAACTGGCAAAATTTTGTCACTATGATTGGGATGCGATGTTTACCGATTGGCAGCAAAGACAAGGAGAAAATGGCAGAAAAGTAGTCAGTTTATCGGCAAAAGTGAATATAAAACCTTGCTAAAGTTCCTCACCACCAAACTAAATTTGATTGTCAAGTTGATATCAACCCCTTAGAAACCTTGACTTATTCGACTGGGATCACCTAGAAAGGCCCTTGCAGGAATCGATCCTTTAGTAGCTTCCGGGAGAATTTGCCAGTGTTGATCTAAAGCTTGTAACACCCGGTCCTGCTGATTTCTGAATCCCTCGATATTGCTACTACCAGCATTCATAATTACAAACCAAACTTTACCCCTTTCTTGGGTGGGAATTTCTCCGGCTAAGGCACTAACTTGGGCCAAAGTTCCAGTTTTAATCATCACTCCTTTAGGAATGGCCCGCCACTGCATAGTTCCTTTGGTATCGCGTCCCCCCACCGGAAATAAATCGGCGACTTTGATCGGTTGATTGGCTAACTTGCGATCCAAGGCCTTGAGAATCTCAATAACTGCCCGGGGAGACAAGCGATTTTCTACCCCCAATCCCGAACCATTAATTAATTGAATTTCCTCCGCTCCTACCCCAGTAATTTTAGTATTAATTGCGTCCACTGCCGCGGGACCACCGAGCAACTCCGCTAACATTTCTGACATGACGTTATTACTATAAATATTCATCTGACGCAACAGTTCCGTTAAAGTTAAGGACTGATGACGCAACAATAATCGGGCATTTTCGGGGCGAATTTGACTGGCTCGAACCATGCCCAAAATCTTCACCTGTGGGGCTTGTGTGCCGCTAGGAAGACTCTGAAAAGCTTTTTGGGTTTCTTTTGACCATTTCGATTGATCAAGCCCAATTTTCAGCAATTCTCCCGCTTTGAGGGGATCGGTTTGAAAATTCATGGCGAATTGACCCGTAATGATCAGATCGCCTTTGACCTGACGGATACCTAATTGATCGAGGCCATTGCCCACTGCGATCGCTTCTTCCCAGACAAAGAGAGGATCCCCTGACCCTTCAATAATTAAATCTCCCTCCAACACCTCGTTTTTAAGCTCTCCCGTTGTGTAAAAACGAGTAGCAAAACGATGATCGAGAGGCCAGGTTTCCACGGCGGCGAGAGTAGTGGCGATTTTAGTTAAAGAAGCCCCCGAAGCGGGCAGATTACCCTGATGGTCAGCTAAATCAGCCCATTCCGTCTCAATTAAGACCCGTTGTTGACTAGAGTTTAAACCTTTTTTCGTCAAGTCTTGCAGATAATCGGCCACGATCGCCGCCACCCGGGGATCGGGAGCGGTGGGAAGGTCAAAAATAGGCTGATTTTGCCAAGAAATTAGGGGAATATTGGCGATCGGTTGGGATTGCCCCCCCAACCAACCCAAGAGAAAGCCGAAAACTGCCAAATTAAAAACTGAGAACATCTTTTCCTTAATCGCAATGATGCCTTATTGTATAGAGATGATTGGTAATTTTTAACAATTGCTCGATCAGAAAACACTAATCCTCGATCGGCCAGCTTTTCTCAAGAGCTGCCGCTCAACTTATTAAAGATTTCTATCCCACTGACTCAATGGCAGAAACGGCATTAAATCGGGCAAGAATCGCGGTAGATGCGATGGGAGGTGACTACGCTCCCAACGAGATCATCGCGGGATCGATGCGAGCTTCCGAAGAATTAGATGTAGAAGTATTATTAGTCGGCGATTCTGAACGGATTGAGGCTTATTTCCAGCATCATCCCCGTCCCAAGAATCTCACCATCGTCCACGCAGAGGAAGTGGTGGCTATGGACGAAGAGCCGATCACCGCTATCCGTCGCAAACCGGCGGCCTCGATTAATGTGGCCATGGATTTAGTCAAACAAAATCGCGCCGATGCAGTGGTGGCCGCCGGTCACTCCGGGGCAGCCATGGCGGCGGCGTTGCTGCGTTTAGGTCGTTTAAAAGGAATCGATCGCCCGGCGATCGGTGCGGTGCTGCCGACGATGTTAGCGGGTAAATCGGTGATTATCCTCGATGTCGGGGCGAATGTGGACTGTAAACCCAAATATTTAGAGCAGTTTGCCCTAATGGGGACAATTTACAGTAAATACGTTATGGGTGTTGAAGATCCGAAAGTCGGTTTACTCAATATCGGCGAAGAACCCAGCAAAGGTAACGATCTCGCCCTAAAAACCTACGAATTATTAGAAAATAACCAGCAAATTCCCTTTATTGGCAATGCTGAAGGCCGGGATGTGCTATCGGGACAATTCGATGTGATCGTCTGCGATGGTTTTGTCGGTAATGTCCTGTTAAAATTTGCCGAAGCGGTGGGAGGGGTTATCCTACAAATTCTCAAAGAGGAATTACCTAGGGGGATACAGGGTAAAGTCGGGACGGCTTTAATTAAACCCAATCTTAAACAGATCAAACAACGCATGGATCATGCAGAACACGGTGGTGCGCTGTTATTTGGAGTCGATGGGGTCTGTGTGATCAGTCACGGCAGTTCCCAAGCACCTTCAATTTTTAACGCTATCCGACAGGCGAAAAATGCCGTTGATAATCGCGTTTCTGAGCGCATTCAAGCCTACAATGACCACCATCATCAATTAAAAAAGTTGTCGGTGAACGGTGAAGATTAAGCCGTCAGCCATCTTGAAGCGGTCAGGAGACAGGAGACAGAAGACAGGAGACGGGAGACAGTTATCAGTTATCAGTTCACTGTTTACTGAAAACCTCCCCACCTCCCAATTCATAATTCATAATTTAGAATTTATAATTCCTACTTCCCACTGATAACTGATAACTGATAACTGATAACTGAAAAAGGGGGAATATTTTGAACGGATTCGGGGCAGCAGTCGTCATGACCGGTTGTGGATCAGCCACACCAGCGCAATTTCTTAGTAATGAAGAACTCAGCCAAATTGTCGAGACTTCCGATGAGTGGATTAAAAGTCGTACTGGCATCGGTAAACGTCATTTAGCGGATCAATCGGTGTCTTTAAGCCAACTAGCGGCCCAAGCGGCGATTAAGGCTCTAGAAATGGCTCAGGTATCACCTAGGGACATCGATCTGATTCTCTTGGCTACTTCTACCCCCGATGATCTGTTCGGTAGTGCGGCCCAAGTTCAAAGTCAGATCGGGGCCAATCGGGCGATCGCTTTTGATCTCACCGCCGCCTGTTCGGGTTTTCTGGTGGCATTAGTCACCGCCACCCAGTTTATCCGTACTGGTACTTACCGCAATGTCTTGGTTATCGGGGCCGATGTTCTCTCCCGTTGGGTGGATTGGAATGATCGCGCTACCTGTGTCCTCTTTGGTGATGGGGCAGGGGCGGTTCTTTGTCAAGCAAATGATACAAAAGATAACATTCTCGGTTTTGAACTCCATAGTGACGGCAGCCAGAATGGTTCTCTTAATCTCGCCTATCAGGGGGAGGAATTGCCTCTTAAGGAGGGGATAAGGGTTCAAAAAGGGACCTATAAGCCTCTAACGATGAACGGACGGGAAGTCTATCGTTTTGCCGTGGCGAAAGTGCCAGAGGTCATCGAAAAAGCTCTCTATCGGGCTAATTTAACCACCAGTGACATCGATTGGTTAGTTCTGCACCAAGCTAATCAAAGAATTATGGACGCGGTGAGCGAGCGCCTGAAACTGCCTCGGGAAAAAGTGATCAGCAATCTCAGCGAGTATGGCAATACTTCCGCGGCATCGATTCCTCTAGCCCTCGATGAAGCTGTCAGGAGTGGTAAGGTCAAAAAAGGTGATATTATTGCTTCTTCCGGCTTTGGTGCCGGTTTAACTTGGGGTGGGATTATCTTCCGTTGGGGAGATTAATTCAGTGAACAGTAAACAGTGATCAGTAAACAGTAACCAGTAAACAGTAAACAGTAAACTAAAAACTCACATCTGATAACTGATAACTGATAACTGATAACTGACCCAAACACATCTATCTATCTATTTTAAGAACTTATGAAAACAGCGTGGATATTCCCGGGACAAGGATCGCAAGCGTTAGGAATGATTGGAGATTTAGCGGAAAGTGCGCTTGGCCAAGAGAGATTAGAAATAGCAGCAAAAATCCTCGGTTGGTCAGTCCTGGAAAAATGTCAAGGGGATGAAGAAACCCTATCTCGTACTCTTTATACCCAACCTTGTTTATTTGTGGTGGAGAGTATTTTAGCGGATTTGTTGCAAGAAAAAGGTCATTTTCCCGATCTAGTTGCCGGTCATAGTCTCGGTGAATATTCCGCTTTGTATGCGGCCAGGGTGTTTAATTTTGAAACAGGATTAAATCTAGTTCAAAACCGTTCCCGTTTGATGGATGCGGCCGAAGGTGGTAAAATGGCCGCCTTAATGAAATTCGATCGCACCAGTCTAGAGACAGTGGTTAATCAGACGGAAAATGTAGTGATTGCTAATGATAATAGTGCCGAACAAGTGGTGATTTCTGGGACTCCTGAAGCGGTGGATTTGGTATTAGGTCAAGTGAAAGTTAAGCGGGTTATGCCATTAAAAGTATCCGGTGCTTTTCACTCTCCCTTGATGGAAAATGCCGCTATTCAATTTCAGCAGATTTTAGAATTAGTTAATTTCCAAAAAGCGAAAGTTCCCGTGATTTCTAATGTTGATCCAAGCAATCCTACCCAGGACGGGGAACAATTAAAAAAATATCTGATCCAGCAGATGACTAGCTCGGTTCGCTGGCGAGAAATTATGTTAAAATTGCCAGATGTGGGTGTGGAAAAAGCGATCGAAGTCGGTCCGGGTAAAGTTTTAACTGGTTTAATTAAACGAACTACCCCCGCAATTGAGTTAGAAAATATTAGTCAATTAGCTGATATATACAATAGTAGCGACGATGTTAAATTGCAGGGTTCATTAATTGGTGTTGGTTAAATTATCTGGCAACATTTTCGATGAAGTAAATTGATGGATACCTAAGTAGTTAGGTGTTAAAAACTATCAGACACCCCCCTTATTAAGGGAAGGTAGGGTTGATTCATGAATCAACCCTACCTTGAATCAACCCTACTTATCAAGGGGGTATCGAACCCAAAATCTATCTTCAATTTAATTATAACCAGCTGCCTAGCCAAAAATTTGGTTAGGTATTTTTTCAAGAAACTATCATAACTTCTACTGTTTCTCCTGCTTGTATAGTAGTTTTACCCTGGGGAATTATGGCTAAAGCATTAGTACCCGCTAAATTAATTAAATTAGCCGAATTGTGTTGTCCGGAAGCGAGTTGAAATTGATAAACTCCCTCGATAATTTCTATTTTTCCCCAGAGATAAACTTCTCTTTGTCCCTTAGATTTGAGAGTATCGCGGGTGATAACTCGCAGAAATTTGTTCTGATAATCTGTCAATCCCGATAATTTTTTAATGGCCATTTGCACGAAGCGCCAACAGGAAACTAAAGCAGAGACGGGATTACCGGGGATACCAAAGTAAATACAACCGTTAGGAAAAGTGGCAAAGGTTAAGGGTTTACCCGGTTGAATAGCAACGCTGCCAATCAGAATTTCTCCCCCTAATTCCCCTAAAATTCCCTCGATATAATCGTAATCTCCCACAGAAACGCCTCCAGTGGAAAGGACGATAGCACTAGAATTAATGGCTTTTCTGATAGTTTCTCTGAGAAGATCAGGATTATCTTTGATTATACCTAAAGGTCTGGGAATTGCGCCTAAACTGGCGACAAATGCGGTTAAAGCGTAGCGATTCGAGTCAATAATTTGACCTTTTTGGAGGGTTTCATCGGGATTAATTAATTCATCTCCCGTGGAGAAAATTGCCACTTTCGGACGGGAAAAAACTGTTAATTCGGTAGCTTGTGCCGTGGCTAAAACTGCTATTTCTGGGGAATTAATGGCTATACCGGCTTTTAATAAGGGATTTCCTGCTTGATAGAATGTGCCACGTTGACGCACGAAAAGACCTATTTTTTCGGGAGGGATAAGAATTGCCACTCGCTCCCCTTGTTTTTGAGTATTTTCCTGCATAATAATCGTATCACTGCCGGCGGGTAACATCGCTCCCGTAAATATTCGGGCTGTTTCTCCTGGTTGAATAATTATTTCGGGAGCTTTGCCGGCGGGAATTTCGGCGATAATCTTTAAAGTAACGGGATTTTCTGGATTAGTGTCTTTAACATCTTCGTAGCGGACAGCATAGCCATCCATAGCAGAATTATCCCAGTAGGGAAAGTCTAAATCACTGCTGATATCTTCGGCTAAAATGCGCCCAAAAGCTGCCTCTAGAGAAACTTTTTCGGTTTCTTGTCGGGGTTGAATTTGAGTTAAAATTATAGATTCTGCTTCTTTGACTGAGTACATGGATTAAACAAATGAACCGATTAGCTAGATTAAGGGTGGAAGATATACAAGCTTGGCTCGGGGAAGTGCATTTATCGGATATCAAGGGTCAGACTCCCTATTATATTCCGGTTTTGAACCAAGTTCATCCCGATGTTTTCGCTCTTCAGATTCACTGTCTTGAGGGGGAGATTTTGTCTTGGGGAGATGAAACTGTAACTTTTCCTTTGATGAGTGTGATTAAACCTTTTTTGTTATTATATCTTTTAACTCATTTAGGGGAAGATGCTGTTTTTCGTCGCGTAGGAAAACAAGCTTCTAGTTATCCTTTTAATTCTTTAACTCAACTGCAAGAGGATTGCGGTTTTCCCCGTAATCCAATGATTAACAGTGGTGCGATCGCATTAGCGGATTTATTAGCAGGAGAAACGCCAGAATCTCGCTGTGAAAATTTGCTTTTATGGTTAAATGAAATGGGTAATTGTCAATTATTTCTTGATCGCTCTGTGCTTGCTTCTGTTCACTCCTATCCTAATACCCACAATCAAGCTTTAAGCTTAGAATTAGAAAAAAACAGTTATATCAATCATCGTTATTTAGCCCTAGAAACCTACAATCGAATCTGTTGTTTGTCTGGAAAAATTGCAGATCTTGCTAATTTAGGTAAGTTGATTTTAGCTGCTCCTTTTGGCGAAATTATTCTAGAAATTATGACTAATTGTGGACTCTATGAAGCTTCCCAACAATTCGCCCTTGAGGTAGGTTTTCCCACTAAATCGGGAGTTAGTGGAGCTTTGTTATCAATTGTACCGAAACAGGGAGCGATCGCTTGTTATAGTCCTCTGTTAAATGAGCAAGGTAATTCAATTTTAGGACTTAATTTGTTAACATATATCAGTCATTTTGTCAAGTAAATTTAATCTATGAAAATAAGCTTTAATTACTCAAAAAAACACCGATACTTTTTCTAATTTTTCTGGCCAAGTACCGTGAAACCCCGGAGGGATAAAGTTGATTTTGTCAAGGATTGTTAAGATGCGCTTACCCTGATAATTCCAGTGATCAATTGGCTATCCTGATCATCTCTGGTGATTTTCCCGCAGCATAAATATCCCACATTGTCCGATAAGCTTTTTCTAAATTGCGGGTAAAACGAAGGGTATCAAATGACGGATAAGTAAGATGATTTTGGGCTAGTTTCTGTTTAATTTCCTGCAATTTATCAGGAGATCTTGCTAAATTAATCGCTAAATTTTTATACTCCTCTAAATTCTTAGTAATTAATTCAGGTAGGCCAATAGCTGTCAGTAAACTAGCACCAACACGGGAAGGAAAAGTTGCACCTGGACAAGTTATAATCGGTAAACCTGCCCATAAAGCATCACTCCCAGTAGTATGAGCATTATAGTATAAAGTATCAAGAAATAAATCAGCTAGTTGATGCCGCGCCAAATGTTCCGGCTTAGGTTGGAGATGGGCAAAAATTAAGCGATCGCCCTCAATTCCTCGCGCTTGTGCTTCCCGACGTAGATTTGCTTCAGCTTCAGCTACTCTCGAAAATAACCATAACACACTACCTGGAACATTAGCCAAAATTTGCATCCATACAGTGAATATTTGCGGCTCAATTTTATAGGTATGGTTGAAACAACAAAAGACAAAACCCGATTCAGGAAGACCATAATGGGAACGAGTAACAGGTTTAGATGATATAATTTGTTGATAATCATTAGCCTGATAACTATCCGGTAAAATCACCAATTTTTCACTAAAATTATCAGCAGACTCTGGTGGTGTAACTATGCCATCACCAATAATATAGTCGATAAAATCTGCTCCCATTGTCCCCGGATAAACCAAATAATTAACTTGAATCGGTGCAGGTTTTAAAGCCAATATTTGCGTCCGCGCTTTATCAATATATCCCATCAAATCTACTAAAATATGCACCCCATCATCAAAAATCCGTTGTGCAGATTCCGTAATTGATAAAGTAGCAATATCATAAAAGCGATCGCAATCATTAGCAATGCGACGACGATACTCACTACCATCATCAGGACCATAGGAATAGGCAATTATTTCAAAGTTATTGCGATCATGTAAACCAAAGACACTTTGCATCAAATGACTGGTGGGATGGTTACGAAAATCATGGCATAAATAACCTATTTTTAATCGTCCAGATCGGGTGCGGGAATGGTTAAAGTTTAGGGGTTTAGTAATCAATGCTAATTGTCTTTTAACCTCTTGAGCATAGTTACAAGCTACTTTCAACTGTTGACTAGCAGACCAAGGTTTATATAAGGTATCAAAGGGAGTTACTGCGGTAGGTTTTCTCTCTTGTAACTGGTTTTCGGTTAATTGCCAAAGTTGAATTAAATCAGACTCTCTTGTGTCCCAATTACAAGTCATTTCCTTCATGGAAAATAAGCAAGCAAAAGCCTCTGGGGAATTAGGTTGAATAGCTAAAGCTTGCTTAAATACGCTCATAGCTGCTTCTACTTTGTCCTGTCTTCCTAATGCTAAAGCCAAACTATTATAAGCTTTAATGTATTTAGGATTAAGCTTAATTGCTGTTTGAAAATAAGCGATCGCTTCTTCGATCTTTCCCTGGAGTTGTAACACATTTCCTAAATTAAAGTGTGCCTCTGGATAATTAGGGTTTTTCCTGATTGCTTCTTGAAACTTGACCGCAGCATCCCCTAACTTATCCTGCATTTGTAAGACTAAACCTAAATTATTCTCAGCAAAAGCATAGTTTTGATTGCCACAAATAGCTTGGTTAAAGCAAATAATCGCCTCGTCTAAATCTCCCTTGCTAACTGCTATTATTCCCAAATTATTGTGAGCTTCTGCATAATTAGGATTAATCAATAAAGCTTGCTGGTAAGCCAAAATAGCTTGATCAATTTGTCCTAAACTATCCATGATTACCCCCAACTGATGCCAAGCGGCTGCATATTGGGGAGATTGATTAATTAATTGTTGATAGAGAGCGATCGCTTCTTCAAGCTTAAGCTGTTTTTGCAAGGTGTATGCTTGCTGATAAAGGGTATCTGCTGGGGAAGTATCAGGCTGATTATTTGCTATATTTCCTCCAACTAAAGGAGAAATAGGATCAAGAGTAATAATTTTACTGATGTCATCATTTTGGAATCCTAAAGCTTGGGGACGTTTAACTCCTTCTAAGACTTGTATATCATAAAGTTCAGTCACTTCACCTTCTAAGCGTATCCAGTGAACAACTTCACCTGTTTTTAAATCAATAATTAGCAGACCACAGCGAGGATCTGCTTCTTTAGCCATTAAATTATCATCTAAGATTAACCCCGAAAAAGTCTTATCTCCCCCACGACTTTTAGATAATCCAACAATGGCATAATTTCTGACAAATGCTAAACCGCGCAGAAAACCAGGACAAAAAGTAACAGGCTCAAAAATGCCTTTGTCTTGATCAATATAACCAAAGTAACCCGTACCCGCATTTAATAACCATAACTTACCCTGATAAAATCGGGGAGAATGAGGCATAGATAAACCAGTAGCAATCACTTCATTAGACTGAATATCAATGACACAACCGCCAGTTTGTCTTCTGTCTCTCCACCCATCCACCACATCTGATTGACTACAAGCGCTAACATAACGCGCCTTCCCATCTACCAAGGCTAAACCATTAAGATGACAACGATCTTCATTGACTAAAGCGGAAATAAACGACGGTTTCCATAGAGGAATACAACTATGGCGATCGCTGACTGTCGCCAGACAATTTAACATGGTACTGATAAATATAATTCTTTCAGATAGATTTTCTATTGCCAAATCGTGAATATCTAAATCCCCAGTAGTATAACTAATGCGGGGGATATAAAGTTTATCGTAACCATCATAAAGTTGTTCGGATGATAACACATTATCTAGTTGCCAGATTTGATAGCGGGAACTAAGATAAATCCTTTCTGGGGTAGCATATAAACCCATGGCGCGGTCAAATATCCGCTCAAATCCCGACATCCCCCTTTGAGGGTTAACTCCTAAAAACATCAGTCGAGAACTTTGATAGGTAGTAAAAGCCAGACTAATCTGCTGAGACTCTAACCAATCAATGAAGTTACGCGAAGCAATTATCTCTACGGGGATAGATTGATTAGTATTGGGATTTGATTGATTCATCATAACCACAAAGACACAAAGATTAGCCTGTAGGGTATGAAGCACAATAGCGTAACACACCAATTTAATGATAGAGGTGGTGCGTTACAGCGGCTTGTTAATTTGGTTTTTTTGACCGAATTGATAGCCGCAAACACGCAGCCTACAATCTTTTGGCATACTGTTTCTTGAGAACAGGTATAACGCCTAGTAGGATAAATAAACCTATATTTAGACCAGGTTCAGGTATAGTTACAGGGTCATTTGCGGGGACAATAGGAACAATTTGAATTAATTGACTTGGATTAGTTGGATCATTAGCTGCTAAGGTTCCATCAGCAAAATTTGTTTGACTCAAATCTACATTTAGGATTAAATTAGAGCTGCCTTTTCCGATAACTTGAAAGTGCATTAAGCTAAATTGTTCTGGTTGATTCAGTCCCAAGAGTGAACCTAAACTGGCAGAAGGCAAAGATGCTCCCCCTAATTCGGTAATTGTCCCATTAATGTTATTTAAGTTTCCTCCCCGAAAGAGAGTAAAGTTAGAAGTAACTAAGGGACTATTATCATCAACTGGATTAAAAGGAATGTCAATATTTTGGATTTTGTTGGCTTCAAAATTGAGATTGATAGCACTACCAGTTAATCCGATAGGATTACTATGAATATCCCTCATTAAGACTTGAACAAAAAAGCGATCACCTATATTTAAGGGATTATTCTGATTAAGTAATCCACCGGGGGTTCCTGCGATGTCTTCTATCAGATTAAATTCAACTGCTAAATTAGGCATAATTTTCTGTCAATTTGTGAATGGATAAGACTAAATCAGGTTGTAGATAACTCCTAGCACTCGGAGGGTGTGAAGTGCGATAGGGTAATGCATCAATTTAATGATAGAGGTGGTGCGTTACGGTGGATGGTTAATTTTAGTTTTTTACCTAACGCACCCTACACTCTATTGTTGCCAGAAATTTAGGTTATATCAAGCTTAGTCCGTAGTCAGAATTTAAGACTAAGAAGTCACCTAAATTGATTTTACTGTCTCCATTAATATCAGCAGTGGGATCGTATTTGGGATTACCAATACTACTGTTGAAAGCGGCTTGTAATGGTGCTAAGTCACCCCGATCTACTTTACCATTGTAAGTAATATCGCTGTTAAAGGTTGATTTACCAGTTAAGGCGACATTATAGGCCGTGTTATTGATAGCGTTACTGTGAATAACTAAACCATCATTGAGGTTAAAGCTTTCTCGCGCTGCGGTGGGTGCATAAGTTAATTGAACACGCCAAGTTTGTCCCGGATTGAGTAAGATATCTCCCTGACTGAAATTAGCGTTAGTGGTAACGTTGGAGGCTTTAACTTCTATGTTGGAAATGGCGAGAATATCTTCGGCGTTAACTCCTGTATTGGTGATGTCAATGTATCGGAATCTGTCAGCAAATTTGGGACGAACTAGGTTACTGTTACTCCAACCTTGACGATATTGTGAGAGGGGAGTCCCGAAAGTAATCGCGTTTTTATCAACAGAGATTCCTTGTTCTCGAAGATTGGTGACACTGACGGTGAGTTGTTTTTCATAGGACAAACCGCCTTGGTCTGTGGTGCGGACTAGGATACTATAATTCGGTTTAGTTTCGTAGTCTAAAAGTCCATTAACTTTGAGTTGATTTCCGTCGATGGTAAAGAGACTGTTATCAGTTGAACCT
>NZ_JADBTB010000019.1:0-13313 GCF_020246405.1 Microcystis sp. M083S1 | reverse complement strand
TTTTCAGGTGGTCAATTACCTAATTTTCAGGGAAAAAATCCCTAAATTTTCCCCCCAATCACTCCAATGGTAGGCACTTTTTCAGGGAAAAAAAGTCTAAAAGCCTTATCCAACAAGGTTTTTAGATTTATTCAGCAAACTCTAAATATATCGTTAAGAGCTAATACTCTAGACACCAGTTCTGAAAATGAGGTTAGCTAGAGACAGTTTTTCAGATATTAGCCGATTAATCAGGTGATAATTATCGCTAAAATCGCACTATCAAGCCAAAACAACGAAGCTGTAATTTTATCGCCTAATAACGCCCGAATTGAGTGCCGCCGCCGCCCAAGAAAAAGACAATCTCTAACATCTAAACCGGAGAAAAGCACAATCGCGGACTTGACAACAACAGCAACAATTTGCTATAATGACCTTTTGTCAACGATTTGACCTTCGGTAATAGGAGTTCAGAGTAACCTTAGATACAGCCCTATCATGCCCACCATTCAGCAATTAATACGCGACGAAAGATCCAAAGCGAAAAGAAAAACCAAATCTCCCGCCCTCAAACAATGCCCCCAACGTCGGGGAGTTTGTACAAGAGTATATACCACCACACCGAAAAAACCCAACTCAGCCCTACGGAAAGTCGCTAGGGTACGTTTGACCTCTGGATTTGAGGTGACAGC
This sequence comes from Microcystis sp. M083S1, assembly GCF_020246405.1. Classification (NCBI taxonomy): domain Bacteria; kingdom Bacillati; phylum Cyanobacteriota; class Cyanophyceae; order Chroococcales; family Microcystaceae; genus Microcystis; species Microcystis sp. M083S1. The sequence continues at coordinate 12,642 of NZ_JADBTB010000019.1, read as the reverse complement.
CTACATCCCGGGCATCGGTCATAACCTGCAAGAACACTCGGTCGTCCTCATTCGGGGCGGTCGGGTCAAAGATCTACCCGGAGTCAGATATCACATCATTCGCGGCACCCTCGATGCCACCGGGGTGAAAAACCGTCAAAAGGCGCGGTCTAAGTACGGAACCAAACGCCCCAAACCCGCTGCTAAATAAACAGGAAATTGATTAACCAAAAAAATACTCCCACCGGGCCGGTCAAAGTTAACCCAAGAGACTGAAGACTCGCAGGAGAGGGTTTGAGATGGGCTGTAATCATCCGACTGTCAAGCAAAAGTTAAAGTTAACCTAGAAAATCAAGGAATATTCCGATGTCTCGCCGTAAAAACGTCAAAAAACGTCCTATTCCCCCCGATCCCGTTTACAATAGCTGTTTAGTCAGCATGACCATCCGCCGGATCATGCGATCGGGCAAAAAATCCTTGGCCGCTAACATCGTTTACGATGCCCTAAAAACCGTCGGCGAACGTACCGGCCAAGAACCCCTAGAAGTATTTGAAAAAGCCGTTAAAAACGCCACCCCCCTAGTGGAAGTGAAAGCCCGCCGGGTCGGTGGAGCCACCTATCAAGTCCCGATGGAAGTACGCACCAACCGTGGTAGTACATTGGCACTGCGTTGGTTAGTCCACTATGCTCGGACTAGAGGTGGCAAAACCATGGCAGGTAAACTAGCCAACGAGATCATGGACGCAGCCAATGAAACCGGCGGCACGATCAAAAAACGGGAAGAAACCCACCGGATGGCAGAGGCAAACAAAGCCTTTGCCCACTATCGTTACTAAGAAAGATACTTTAAAGATACTTTAAGGGCGGTGGATCACACCGCTGCCGCCAAAAAACTGTCAAGAAAAGTATAGAATTGTAAATAGTGTAAAAAATCCTAGAACAAAATCCCATCACTGGCAAGCAAAGCAAGGAGGTTGCTGTGGCACGGACTATCCCGCTAGAGAGAGTGCGAAACATCGGAATCGCCGCTCATATAGACGCGGGCAAAACAACGACAACAGAAAGAATCCTGTTCTACACGGGAGTCGCTCATAAACTGGGCGAAGTCCACGACGGAACGGCAATTACCGACTGGATGGAACAGGAACGGGAGCGAGGAATCACCATCACCGCCGCCGCCATCAGTACCAGTTGGCAAGATCATCGCATCAACATCATTGATACCCCTGGCCACGTCGATTTCACCATTGAAGTGGAACGTTCCATGCGGGTACTCGATGGAGTAGTGGCGGTTTTCTGCTCTGTTGGTGGTGTACAACCCCAATCGGAAACCGTCTGGAGACAAGCCGATCGGTACAAAGTACCCCGGATTGCCTTTATCAACAAAATGGACAGAACGGGAGCGAATTTCTTCAAAGTTTACGAACAATTAAGAGATCGCCTTAGAGCTAACGCCGTTCCCATCCAAATGCCGATCGGCGCAGAAAGCGAACTAAGCGGGATCATCGATCTCGTCAAGATGCGCGCCTATATATATAAGGACGATCTAGGGAAAGACATAGAAGAAACCGACATTCCCGAAGACTTATTGAAAAAGGCCGAAGAATTCCGCGTGCAGCTGGTGGAGGCTGTAGCGGAAGCCGATGAAGAACTCCTAGAAAAATATCTAGAAGGTGAAGAACTCACCGAAGCCGAAATCAAACGCGGTCTCAGAGAAGGGACGATTGCTGGTACAATTGTTCCCGTCCTCTGCGGCTCGGCTTTCAAAAACAAAGGGGTACAACTGCTCCTCGATGCCGTCGTCGATTACCTACCCTCACCCTCGGAAGTAGCCGCCGTTAAAGGGATTCTTCCCGATGGCAGCGAGGCAATCCGGGAGGCTAAGGACGATGCTCCCTTCTCTGCTCTCGCCTTCAAAATCATGGCCGATCCCTTCGGTCGTTTAACCTTCCTGCGGGTCTATTCCGGTGTACTAGCTAAAGGCAGCTACGCCTACAACTCCACCAAAGGAACCAAAGAACGGATCGCTCGCCTGATCGTCCTCAAATCCAACGAACGGATCGAAGTGGATGAACTGCGCGCCGGTGATCTGGGAGCGGCGATCGGACTGAAAAACACCATTACCGGGGATACCCTCTGTGATGATAAGAACCCGATTATTCTAGAATCCCTCTTTATCCCCGAACCGGTTATCTCCGTGGCGGTGGAACCGAAAACCAAACAGGACATCGAGAAACTCAGCAAAGCTCTGCAAGCTCTCTCCGATGAAGATCCCACCTTCCGGGTCAAAGTTGATCCCGAAACCAATCAAACGGTAATCGCTGGGATGGGAGAACTGCACCTGGAAATCCTCGTCGATCGGATGCTGCGGGAATACAAAGTCGAAGCGACGGTGGGCGCTCCCCAAGTTGCCTATCGGGAAACTGTGCGGAAACCCGTACGGGCCGAGGGTAAATTTATCCGTCAAAGTGGCGGTAAAGGACAGTACGGCCACGTCGTCATCGAACTCGAACCGGGTGAACCGGGATCTGGCTTTGTCTTCGTCTCCAAAATTGTCGGTGGTGCTATCCCCAAAGAATACATCAACCCGTCAGAACAAGGGATGAAAGAAGCTTGCGAATCGGGGATCGTTGCGGGTTATCCCGTCATCGACCTGAAAGCAACCCTTGTGGATGGTTCTTTCCACGATGTGGACTCCTCCGAGATGGCCTTTAAGATTGCCGGTTCCATGGCGATTAAGGAAGCGGTGATGAAAGCTACCCCCGTTCTCCTAGAACCGATGATGAAGGTCGAGGTGGAAGTACCCGAAGACTTCATCGGTAACGTCATCGGTGATCTTAACTCCCGTCGGGGACAAATCGAAGGTCAAGAAACCGAGGCCGGCATCGCCAAAGTGTCCGCTAAAGTTCCCTTAGCGGAAATGTTTGGTTACGCCACTGATATTCGCTCCAAAACCCAAGGACGGGGCATCTTCACCATGGAATTTAGCCATTACGAAGAAGTCCCCCGCAACGTGGCCGAGGCGATTATCGCCAAAAGTAAAGGGAACGGATAATCAGTGACCAGTGACCGGTGAGCAGTGAAGACAAACCGATCATTTAAATTTGATCGGTCAACCCTAATAACTGCTAACTTAAAACTGATCTCTGGTGACTGATTAATGTTCACCCAGCTGAAGAAGAAAAAAAAACAAAGGAACAGAAAGTAAATGGCACGCGCTAAATTTGAACGGACGAAACCCCACGTTAACATCGGTACGATCGGTCACGTTGACCACGGCAAAACTACCCTCACCGCCGCCATCACGATGACCCTAGCGGCTCTGGGTAATGCCCAAGCTAAAAAATACGATGAAATCGATGCCGCTCCCGAAGAAAAGGCTCGCGGGATCACCATCAACACCGCTCACGTTGAGTACGAAACCGCCAGTCGCCACTATGCACACGTTGACTGCCCTGGCCACGCCGACTATGTAAAAAACATGATCACCGGTGCGGCACAGATGGACGGTGGTATTCTCGTGGTCTCGGCCGCTGATGGCCCGATGCCCCAAACCCGGGAACATATCCTGCTGGCTCGTCAGGTGGGTGTACCTAACCTGGTGGTCTTCCTCAACAAAAAAGATATGGTGGACGATGAGGAGTTACTGGAACTCGTAGAACTGGAAGTGCGCGAACTTCTCACCAATTACGACTTCGCTGGCGACGATATCCCCATTATTGCCGGTTCTGCGAAAGAAGCCCTCGAGTACATGACCAAAAACCCCAAGGCCCAAAAAGGCGATAACGAGTGGGTGGACGCAATTTATGAATTAATGGAAGCGGTAGATAGCTATATCCCCACCCCCGAACGGGATATCGATAAACCCTTCCTGATGGCGGTAGAAGACGTATTCTCGATTACTGGTCGGGGGACGGTGGCTACCGGTCGGATCGAACGCGGTATTGTGAAAGTGGGTGATAACGTGGAATTGGTCGGGATCAGAGAAACTCGCCCCACCACCGTCACCGGGATTGAAATGTTCAAGAAAAGTCTTGACCAAGGGATGGCCGGTGACAACGCTGGTATCCTCCTGCGTGGTATCCAAAAAACCGACATCGAGCGCGGCATGGTGATCGCTAAACCGGGTACAATCAAACCCCACACCCAGTTTGAAGGTGAGGTGTATGTGTTAAGTAAAGAAGAGGGTGGTCGTCACACTCCTTTCTTTAAAAACTATCGTCCTCAGTTCTATGTACGGACAACTGACGTAACTGGCACGATCCAAGACTACACCGCCGACGATGGCAGCACTGTAGAAATGGTCATGCCGGGAGACCGGATCAAAATGACCGTGGAACTGATCAACCCGATCGCTATTGAACAGGGTATGCGCTTCGCTATTCGCGAAGGTGGTCGCACCATCGGTTCTGGCGTTATCTCGAAAATTATCAAGTAGGCTAATCTACTAATTAATGGGGCAGTTAATGACAAAAAACTGCTCCGTTACTGTCTTTATTTTGTACCTTGACAATTGCAATAGGTGAAATTATGGCTACGTTACAACAACAGAAAATTCGCATTCGTTTGAAAGCTTTTGACCGCCGCCTACTCGATACTTCCTGTGAGAAGATTGTCGATACTGCCAATAGAACTAACGCCACAGCGATCGGACCGATTCCCCTACCGACAAAAAGAAAGATTTATTGTGTCCTGCGTTCCCCTCACGTTGACAAGGACTCCCGTGAACATTTTGAAACCCGCACCCATCGCCGCATTATTGATATTTACCAACCCTCTTCTAAGACAATCGATGCTTTGATGAAATTAGATTTACCCGCAGGGGTTGATATTGAAGTTAAATTGTAAAAAATGTCAAAAAGATGTTATCGCTAACATCTTTTTTTCTTAGAGACTCTTTGTCATGGTGTTTCTCGTCTAGTTTTTGTGGACGAGAATCGCCATTAGATACCCCAGCAGCCCATCAAGGTGGCGGTTGCTCTTTAAATAGGGTTGGCTGAATAAATCTAAAAACCTTGTTGGATAAGACTTTTAGACTTTTTTGACCTCAAAAAGTGCCAGCCATTGGAGGGATCGGGGCGAAAATTCCTGGACTTTTTCCCTGAAAATTAGGTAATTGACCGTCTGAAAATGGGTAAAACCCCACACCCCACACCCTGCCCCCACAAAAAACTTTTTCAGCAGACCCTAAATATTGATACTATTGGGGATGCGAGAGGGTTTCAGGAAAATATAAGGCGTAATTCGGGTTGAATTGCGCCGATCGATCTCATTTTCGATCGCTTTTAATTTAGCTTGGAAAACCGCCAAAATCGGGTAAGTGCGTCGATCTGGGAAATCATTTCGGGATGGATAACCAAAACGGTTGAATTGAAAAGCTGTTAAAGTGTGCATAATTTCCAATTGATAAGTGGCCTGGGCCTGGGGGGGCAAAAGACGGAGAATATAATCCATATCCACCTCCTCAGATGCTTTGGGAGGAGATTGATAACCGGCTAGGGGAATATTCGCGCAAAAGGCGAGATAATCGTATTGAGAATAATTAACCGCCGCGTGTTGTGGTCCAGCAATAAAAATTATCTGGGTGACAACTTCGATTAATTTGGCTAAAGTGTCTAATTTTCCGTCAGAAACTAATTTTTTAATGCCTCCACCTTCAGGTGACATCAATTTTCGCACCCAAGCTTGTAATTCTGTATCCTCGTTTACATCCGCGTCGGAAGTATAGTAAAGACTTAGGTAATCTTTGACGTAGGTTTCCGTTGCTTGCCAAAGTAAGAGAGCATCGTCCCGGTAGGGGTAATCTGGTAGTCGGGAGGTATCATCGACTTGGCGGAAGGCTAATTGCTTGGGTAGGGTATAATCGGCGAAATTATCCAATCTTTGACGATAGGAAGTCTTAATTATCTCGATAGATGCTTCTAGCGTCCCCGCTAATAGACGATCAACGAATCCGCCTGGGCTAATTAACTCGCTCTCGGCTAAAGTATTAATAGCGAGGGTAAATTGAAAATGAGGTTTTAATAGAATTGCCAGAGGATGATTGAGTGCTAACTCGGTAGCTGTGGCTAAAACAAAAGCTTCCGCTACTAAATGGGTATGGCTGAGATGACTAACTAATTCATGGTGATTTCCGTCGGCAATTTGCACGAAAATCTTCGCCATTAACCAATTAAGTCCGTCATCGGGGGTATAGATGCGCTGATTAGGTAGGGTCGGATCCTGATACAATTGAATGGCAACCGGTACTAATCCCCCTTGACCCCGTAAACCTCTAGCACGCCAACAGAAAAGGACAAGAGGTGCTGTTGCGGTTTTCATACCCCTTTGATAACTGCCTAAAGTTAGGTTGTTTAGGGGGGCATAATCTGCTAGAAATAAGTTACCCTTAGCGGCTTCCGAGGCAATGGTTTTATCGGGTCCCATGGCTTTTTGGAAGATAGCATCGCTGACGGGGAAATTATCCGGTATGCTGCTAATCCCGCGGATGACCATGGGATTTAATCCCGCTAATCTTTGGTAGGCAAAACTTGTGTTAGATTGCCAAGTTTTAATACTTGTGGGTTTGGGAAGGAGAGGAAAAAGTTGTTCGTAATCTTCTAATTTGTCAAAGGGATCAAAGACATTTTCTATTTTCGTGGCCACGCTATTGGCAATTAAAGCACTCAAGCCTTTACGCAGCATTAATTGATAGGAAATAGAGAAATTTTCTTGGGCAGGTAAATCTTTGACGAGGGTGATACCACTAACGGAATCATAGATGTAGACTTGTTTTTGTCTTTGTAGTAATTCTTGTCGTTTGATAGAATCAGCATCATTTTGGGGTAGCGATGGTATCATCAAAGTAACTCCTTGTCTAAAAAATTAGAACTTAAAAAACTTAGTCTTTTTCCTGGCACTAATAGGCTAGTCAAAGTCAAGAATTACCTCCAACAAAAGGGTCTTTTGAGGCGAATTACAGGCTAGATATAGTGTCACCCACTAATATACCGGTAGAACCTGGTTAGATTGCAGAAATATCGCCTCTGTTTGTAAAACTTAATATATTAATTCTCTGACTGATGAGGTACAAAATTACTGGTTTGAGGTTGGGGAGATTTTATCAGTGAACAGTAAACAGTGAACTGAAAACTCGCATCTGATAAGCTAAGACGCATTTAAAGCGCTGATTCTTAAGATTAGCCGAATCTCCCCCAATCCCTTTACTGTTGCCTCTTGCAAGAGTGCCTCTTGCCTCGTCTCAACAAGCAATTTAAATTACGAACAGCTTAACTGATAGCTGATTACTGGTTACTGAAAAGGCTGACGGCTAGAATAACTGATTGCTAAACCGTTTGTAGGGGAAAACCTAAAGCTTCTCGTTGCTGTAAATACAATTGAGCAACCTGTCGCGCTAAATGGCGAATTCTGCCGATATAACGGGTTCTTTCAGCTACAGCAATCACACCTCTAGCATCGAGTAAATTAAAAGTATGGGAACATTTGAGAACATAATCTAGACTGGGAATCACCAGAGAGCGATCAATTAATTGTTTAGCTTCCTGTTCATATAAACTGAATAAACTAAATAATAACTCAGGATTAGAAGCCTCAAAATTGTAGGTACATTGTTCGATTTCATTTTGTAGAAAAATATCACCGTAGAGGATATTTTCATTCCATTGAATTTTATTAATTGCCTCCACATCTTGCAGATACATGGCTAATCTTTCTAAACCGTAGGTAATTTCGATCGCCACGGGACGACAATCGATACCCCCACACTGTTGAAAGTAGGTAAATTGGGTGATTTCCATACCATCTAACCACACTTCCCAACCCACACCCCAAGCGCCGAGGGTGGGAGATTCCCAGTTATCTTCCACGAAGCGAACATCGTGATCTTCTGGGTTAATTCCTAACACCCGCAGGGAGTCTAAATAGATATCCTGAATATTATCGGGAGAGGGTTTAATTAGGACTTGATATTGATAGTAATGCTGAAAACGATTGGGATTTTCGCCATAACGGCCATCCGTAGGACGACGACAGGGTTCCACATAGGCAACGGCCCAAGGTTCCGGACCAATTGCCCTTAAAAAGGTATGGGGACTCATGGTTCCCGCACCTTTTTCTGTATCATAGGGTTGAGCAACTAAGCAACCGCGATCGGCCCAAAATTCATTTAATTTAGCGATAACAGCTTGGAAAGTTAAAGACATGGGAAAAACTAAAAAAGCAGATTAGGGGTTGGGGAATTATAAATTATAAATTATAAATTATGAATTGGGAATTGGGAATTATGAATTATAAATTATGAAGTGGGGAAGTGGGGAAGTGGGGAAGTGGGGAGCTTATCAGTTATCAGTAAACTGATAACTGATAACTGATAACTGATAACTGATAACTGATAACTGATAACTGATAACTGACGGTTAAAGTCACTGACTTACTTTTAACTGCAAGCGAAAGTGAACAGGGGTAGAAGATTGGGGGAGAATAACTAATTCATAAAATCCCTCTTCGGGTAATTGACCAGACCATTGCCGATCGCTAGACTTATCTAAAAGGGTAATATTACCCGTGGGAGAGTAGAAAGATAGTAAAACTTCGCCTTCCGCCTCTAAATTTAAGTTTAACCGATCACTGGAACGCAATTTTATTGCATAGGCTTTTCCTTGTCCCTGGCTGAGAATTGCCTCGATAACTTCCTCCCCCCCCGCGTCTAAACTTTCGATCGCTTGGTAGGATAGGCCAGACTGTAAAGATTGTAACTGATTCCAGGCCAAGCCGCTCCACAGTTGACCCAGGCTGCCATCAAAATTTGGTCTTTCTGTCAACTCGGGAAATAGCTTAAAAAAAGTAGTATCAGTGAGTAAATTAAGGACTCTACTGCTTAATCGTAATTGATTCACTTGTTCTCGCCATTTTTCTCGCTTTTGCTCGTCGTAGCTACCCAATGCTTCCCTAGTGCCAGAATCGAGACGTTCTAAGCGATCGAGGATTTCTGCGGCTAAAATATCTCTTTGTTCCTGTTTCTGTTTTTCCTCTTTGATATCCCCATAGCGGAGGTTAAACAATTCATTGACAAGATTTTTAAAAAACTGACTATCAATTCCCAACTCCAGACGGCGCTTTCTCATCTCGGCTTTCCGTTGCCATGCCGTATCTGTGGCAGAATTAAAATTATTTTCCTCCGTGGCAAAAACGGGTTTAACGGTTTCGGGTTGATTGCTATGTTTAACCCACTGTTTCCCGATTAACCAGCCTATTGCCGCCGATAATAACATCAAAAGGCAAAAAATAGCGATTCTGCTGGAACAGCCGAGAAAAACGGGCGATTTATTCCGAGAATTAGCGGCCATTGTCTCCTGAGACGATGTGGGGTTTTGATCTGTAAAGATGAGATTAACACATAATAATAGGCTAGGACGCATTTTAAGCACCTATCCTGAGATTAGCTGAATCTCCCTCAATCCCTTTACTGTTGCCCTTTATCGAAAATTTGGGTTAAAACCCCGTCCTTTTAGGACGGCTTTAAGCTACAATGGAAAAAGCGATAACCAAGCTAAAAACTGAACCTTGACAACAGATAGTAGGGGGTTTTGTTCAGAAAAGAATTCAAATTCGGCCTTGAACGAGTAAAACTTTCTAGGAAATAAGGTTGAACATTAGATTTTTTCGACTTGTTCAAAGTGGCCGTCCGGCATTCGGACACTCAAAACGGACGGGTCGAAAGTGTCAGACTTAAGCAATTAAGCGTTTTTCGCTATCTGCGTCAACCCCATTGACGCAGATAGCGAAAAAAAGTGGCGTGGTGAGGAATCGCCGTCCGTTTTACGGCGGCGAGGATGTCAATATTCCTAGCAGATAACCATGACATAGGACTCAACCCCTATCCCCTAGCCAAACCGACCGAAAAGATCAGATAATCTTCCCCAAGGGCGAATTTTGGAGTGATGAACCAACCTGGGAAAGTAATTTACATCTAACCCAGATTATTTTATTGATAAAATGCCTAGAATGGTTATGGCAAGATAGAGAAGATTACTTTGGCACCTGGAATTTAACCATCTACTACAGCCCAAATCAGAAAAAATCAGAATACTTTAGAGGATCTGACTTTTTTGTAGTATTAGGAACCACTAGAAACCAAAACCAGAAAAGTTGGGTAGTATGGCAAGAAGAGGGAAAATATCCCAATGTGATTATAGAAATCCTCTTTTGAAAGTACCGCTAAGACTGATAGATAAGAAAAGAAAGAAATTTATCAAAATACCCTATAGGACTCCTGATTATTTCTGGTTTGACCCCTATAGCCTAGAGTTGGAAGGATATACGTTAATTAGGGGAAAATATCAACCGATTCAACCCAATCAGCAAGGTTGGTTATGGAGTGAAGAATTGGGGTTATATTTAGGCATCTACGCCGATAAATTGTGTTATTTTAGTTCCAAGGGCGAGTTAGTCCCCACACCGGTGGAAGCCGCTATTCTGGAGAGACAGTCCAAAAAATATGAACGTCAACAAAAAGAACTGGCTTCACCAAAAGTCGAGCAGTTAACGGCAAGATTAGGGGAATTAGGCATCAATCCTGAAAAAACCCTGTGGGGGAGGAGTACAAGGTGGTCAGTGCGTTTATCGAACTGCTTGCACCCTCACCTCTCATCGGGAAAATCAAAATTAACCTTTTTTGATAACTTTAGAAGCCAAGGCACCCAAACCTAACCCCAATAGGCCGACAACAGCACCAGGTTCGGGGATGAGTGCTGCTTCCCACATCATATTACTAGGATCAAATGGCAATTCGTTACCCCCTAGGTCACCAGTAACACCAGGAACACTTGAAGTGAAAGCCAGGCCCATCATGCCAGCAGTTACGGCCGGACCAAAGCCAACGTAGTCACTCATCCCACTATCGAAAAGCACAAAATCCATCACTGAACCATCGAAACTAGCCTTAGCTTGATTGCCAGGATTGGAAAAATAGGAATCGACCGTACCCCCTGACGAGGTAGAGAAAGCAAGGGGAACACCATTATACACGAGATTACTAAATCCCGTGATATCGATAACACCAGGGGTGTTCTGGTTACCTGTGAGTATTCCACTGAGAACTATCATGTTCGCGGCGTCGTTATAGGTGAAGCTGAACTGGGCAGCTTGGGCGGGATAGGCTAGGGCGGTCAAACCGATGGCGGTAGCAGCCCCTGCTAAAGAGGTTTTTAAAGACATGATTGCTTTGCTCACGAAAAATACCGTTAGGGACACCTGCCAAGATAGCATAGGACGGGTAGAAAGTCAAGTCTCTTCATAGAAAGGGTTGGCTGAATAAATATAAAAACCTTGTGGCATAGGACTTTTCGGCTTTTTTGGCAGTCCAAAAAACAGATAGTTACCCTCACCCCCAACCCCTCTTCCAGAAAAGGAGAAATGGGTAATTACCCTCACCCTATTTGCCTAAAAATATTAAGAGATGTAACTATTTATGCCTAACCGAGAAAGTGATTACTCAACAGGGGTGAGATCAGGATAGTCTAGATCGAGCAGTCAGATAGATGTTTACTTAAATTCCTAGTTCAGATATGTCCGTTTCTAGTCCTCCTCGCTCCCTGCGTATCGGTTCGCGCAAAAGTCAGTTAGCCCTAGTACAAACCTATTGGGTACAGGCAGAATTGAGTAAACACCACCCCCATCGACAGTTTGAGGTGGAGACGATGAGTACCCAAGGCGATAAAATTCTCGATGTGGCCCTGGCGAAAATCGGTGATAAGGGTTTATTTACCAAAGAATTAGAACTGGGAATGTTGGATAGATCGATCGATCTTGCTGTCCATTCTCTCAAGGATCTGCCCACTAATTTGCCCGAAGGTTTAATCTTGGGTTGCGTCACCGAAAGAGTTAATCCGGCCGATGCTTTGGTGGTAAATAGCCAAAACCAAGACTATCAATTAGACAGTTTACCGGCAGGTGCGGTGGTGGGGACTTCTTCCCTGCGGCGATTGGCCCAGTTGCGTTATCATTATCCCCATCTGACTTTTAAAGATGTGCGCGGCAATGTTAACACCCGTCTGGCAAAACTGGACGCGGGAGAATACGACGGGATTATTCTGGCAGTAGCGGGACTGGAAAGGTTAGGATTAGGCGATCGAGTTCATCAGGTTATTCCGGCGGAAATTTCTCTCCATGCGGTGGGACAGGGGGCTTTAGGGATAGAATGCCGCGATGGGGATGCGGAGGTTTTGCAAGTCCTAAAAGTGTTGGAACACGCCCCTAGTCGCGATAGATGCTATGCTGAACGCGCTTTTTTACGCGAGTTGCAGGGGGGCTGTCAGGTTCCCATCGGAGTGAATACGGCGATCGAGGATGGTATCCTAACTTTAACGGGTATGGTGGCTAGTCTCGACGGTAAGCGCCTGATTAAGGACTCGGTTAGCGGTGATCCTAGCCATGGGGAAGTCTTAGGACGAGATTTAGCCCATAAAGTGCGCGAGGCTGGTGCTGGAGAGATTTTAGCCGAGATTTTCGCTGAAGTGGGCCGATAATTAGGGTCTGCTGAATAAATCTAAAAACCTTGCTGGATAAGACTTTTAGCCTTTTTTGAAATCCAAAAGTACCAGATATGGGAGTGATCAGGGGGAAATTCAGCTACTTTTTCCCTGAAAATTAGGTAATTGACCCCC
>NZ_JADBTB010000189.1:0-4046 GCF_020246405.1 Microcystis sp. M083S1 | reverse complement strand
TAGTTTCAATCCCTAATAGGGTTTAAGATTAATTGGAACGCGTTATTCCTAAATAAAGACCCCGATAACCTTGTTTCAATCCCTAATAGGGTTTAAGATTAATTGGAACATCTTTTAAGGGGGGGGGGAACTATGGAAGATAAGTTTCAATCCCTAATAGGGTTTAAGATTAATTGGAACTCGACGCGGTTCGGCGTGATAATGGCGAAAAAGTGTTTCAATCCCTAATAGGGTTTAAGATTAATTGGAACTTTTATCTTAATAGGCGATAGAAAAAATAAAAGTGTTTCAATCCCTAATAGGGTTTAAGATTAATTGGAACGAGACCACGGAGCATCAGTAAAAGATGGCCAATCCCGTTTCAATCCCTAATAGGGTTTAAGATTAATTGGAACTGGTATCCGGGCGTGTGTGGTTTCGTAGGGAGCGTTTCAATCCCTAATAGGGTTTAAGATTAATTGGAACTCGTTAACAGGTTTATATCTCCTACATTAACCTGTTGTTTCAATCCCTAATAGGGTTTAAGATTAATTGGAACCCTGCTTTATGGGCTTGATAAATCCGAGCGGACCGTTTCAATCCCTAATAGGGTTTAAGATTAATTGGAACAACACTAGCGAGTATTACTGGCAGCCTACTGGTGGTTTCAATCCCTAATAGGGTTTAAGATTAATTGGAACTTTTCCACTTTAATCAGCTTAAATCTCAAAAATAGTTTCAATCCCTAATAGGGTTTAAGATTAATCGGAACTCGAATCTCCTCTAATACCTTGCGCTGCCGTGCGTTTCAATCCCTAATAGGGTTTAAGATTAATTGGAACGGCTGCTGATTTCTTAAGCCTTTGGCAGCTCACGGCGTTTCAATCCCTAATAGGGTTTAAGATTAATTGGAACCGATCCCGTGCCGGTTAAACCAGTTCATAGCTATGTTTCAATCCCTAATAGGGTTTAAGATTAATTGGAACAAGTTTTAGTTTTACCAAGTCACGGACGCTAAAAGTTTCAATCCCTAATAGGGTTTAAGATTAATTGGAACCCCGATTCGGTGGTTGTCGGGTGAGGATTTTCAAGTTTCAATCCCTAATAGGGTTTAAGATTAATTGGAACACGGGAAAACAAGGCTATGCAATATGTACTGATAAAGCCAAGTTTCAATCCCTAATAGGGTTTAAGATTAATTGGAACTGTATCAGGAAAAAGACTTGCATAGTATGCAAGCAGTTTCAATCCCTAATAGGGTTTAAGATTAATTGGAACGGTCAAAAATATATTCTGGGTTATCATCCCATATGTTTCAATCCCTAATAGGGTTTAAGATTAATTGGAACCCGCTAGGTAAGCCGTAGCATCATTAATTAGGTCTGTTTCAATCCCTAATAGGGTTTAAGATTAATTGGAACGCGATTGGGTCCGGGAGTATCCGGCGTAACTTCGTTTCAATCCCTAATAGGGTTTAAGATTAATTGGAACAATACCTTGAGAAGCTTCGCACCCTGTACCCTGATTTGTTTCAATCCCTAATAGGGTTTAAGATTAATTGGAACTTTACAGATTAATTAAATTAGGAATACAACCATTATGTTTCAATCCCTAATAGGGTTTAAGATTAATTGGAACCTGGTATCGCCGGACGCGGATAAATGGGCGATGATTTCAATCCCTAATAGGGTTTAAGATTAATTGGAACCAATTCATCCTAATTACTTGATCATCAATCATGTTGTTTCAATCCCTAATAGGGTTTAAGATTAATTGGAACGCAAATTTATGCTAGTCTTAGATTCTACTGTAGAGTTTCAATCCCTAATAGGTTTTCAGATTAATTGGAACTTTAATCTCTCAGGAGTAAAAGTAATAATATAGTCGGTTTCAATCCCTAATAGGGTTTAAGATTAATTGGAACGAGTAAGTACCTAAGCAAAATTAATTACACATATCTAACCACCTCTTGCCTCTTGCCCCTTGCCTCTTGCCTATCTTCACTAGGAAATTAATTTTGCACGACTACTTATAAGTAATCTCTAGCATTGCTGGGGAAAAGTTTCAATCCCTAGTAGGGTTTAAGATTAATTGGAACTAGGTACTCAGCCGTCGGGTGGTGGTGGTCGTTTCAATCCCTAGTAGGGTTTAAGATTAATTGGAACTTTTTAACTCAGAGTCAAATCGTTCCAATTCATTGTTTCAATCCCTAGTAGGGTTTAAGATTAATTGGAACACCCTACATTAGGGCATATCGCCGGATTGAAAAAAGTTTCAATCCCTAGTAGGGTTTAAGATTAATTGGAACATGAGTCGGTACTAGAATTTAATACCTACGACAATGAGGGGTTTCAATCCCTAGTAGGGTTTAAGATTAATTGGAACCCAGACTATTTCCCCCCCCAATAATCCAAGCTGCTGTTTCAATCCCTAGTAGGGTTTAAGATTAATTGGAACCCTAAATATTCCAGGAAGCAGTCCAGCTAATCGCTCAGTTTCAATCCCTAGTAGGGTTTAAGATTAATTGGAACAAGAGAACTAACAAGAGAATCAATAGAACTTGTAGGTTTCAATCCCTAGTAGGGTTTAAGATTAATTGGAACCTGCCGTTCCTGCCTCCCCCCCTCCTCCTTATTCTTTGTTTCAATCCCTAGTAGGGTTTAAGATTAATTGGAACTATGTTCCTAAAAACATAGTATAATGTTCGTTGAGTTTCAATCCCTAGTAGGGTTTAAGATTAATTGGAACAAATTAGCGAGCGCCGGGAGTCTGTCTTAGCATCGAGTTTCAATCCCTAGTAGGGTTTAAGATTAATTGGAACACCCGGTTGAAGGTTTTCAGTGTCCGGGCGATTAGTTTCAATCCCTAGTAGGGTTTAAGATTAATTGGAACAATACCCTTCAATGTTCCCCGGTCAATCCCAGATAAGTTTCAATCCCTAGTAGGGTTTAAGATTAATTGGAACTGTTTTCGAGCTATTTTGAGGCTGATAAACTGGTTTGTTTCAATCCCTAGTAGGGTTTAAGATTAATTGGAACAAGACCAATATTATCAAAGGTTTCGGTCTATCAAAAGTTTCAATCCCTAGTAGGGTTTAAGATTAATTGGAACTTGAATACCCTTTTAATTTATGATGACAACCGGCGAGTTTCAATCCCTAGTAGGGTTTAAGATTAATTGGAACTTCGTTTTCCCTTGCTTTGCTCCCATTTCTCCAGCCAAGTTTCAATCCCTAGTAGGGTTTAAGATTAATTGGAACCCTGCGGGAGATATGGCACTCTATCCTGAGTGTTAGTTTCAATCCCTAGTAGGGTTTAAGATTAATTGGAACAGTCATTTTGAAAAGTCAATATAGAAACTATTAGTTTCAATCCCTAGTAGGGTTTAAGATTAATTGGAACAAGAAGAAGAATCCCCCTACAGAATCGAGATACTAGTTTCAATCCCTAGTAGGGTTTAAGATTAATTGGAACCTTTGATTAAAAAAGCAGAAATTGCACTGTCTATTGTTTCAATCCCTAGTAGGGTTTAAGATTAATTGGAACATTACTCGGTTGTCAGCATCAAAAGCCTTCCCAAATGGTTTCAATCCCTAGTAGGGTTTAAGATTAATTGGAACTAATAGACACTTCTAAAGCTTTCCCATTTTCATCGTTTCAATCCCTAGTAGGGTTTAAGATTAATTGGAACAGGGGATAGAAAAAACCGACTAGAGTTATCAGGTTGTTTCAATCCCTAGTAGGGTTTAAGATTAATTGGAACTAGGATTGAATAAGCAAGGAAATTTACAAGCTTTGTTTCAATCCCTAGTAGGGTTTAAGATTAATTGGAACCCAACGGCTTTAATATGTGGGCCTATAAACCCGTTTCAATCCCTAGTAGGGTTTAAGATTAATTGGAACCTTTCGTAATTATTAGATAAGTTTTACTTAGGGCTTGCTGAAAAAGTCATTGAAAAGTACAGGTCTCTTAATCAATGATTTCACTTAGCTACAAGCATAAGCTTTAGTTGTTGATTAATTTTTAAGTTATAACTTATCCTAATCATTGACCGAGAAAAAGTGCTG
>NZ_JADBTB010000188.1:0-89156 GCF_020246405.1 Microcystis sp. M083S1 | reverse complement strand
TTGGTATGGTTCGATAGGGGGGCATAAATCGACTAAATCCTTATCTGGCAAGAGATTTAATTGATTAGTTCGCTCTAGATCAAAAACAATTGACAAAAATCGCCAAATATCTTTCTCTATAAGGGTTTCATCTCTTATAATCCTGTCCGTTGCATAAGACAAACCGAAGAACCGTAAAGGAAAGTTGCGGAATATTCGGATTAGGTCGTTGAATGAGGGGTAAAAACTCTTTTTGTCCTTTTTTTGTCGGGTAGGTGCGTCCTCGTACCCACGTTCTCAGAGTGGGTAAAGGAATATGGAGATAGCGCGCAGTATCGGCTATAGTGTAGGTGGGAACATGATAGAGATGCTCTAGAGATAAGGGAGATGATGCTTTGACCATCGTTAATATTTCAGTGAAGTTGTTGAGATGAGATTATCGCCTATTATTTCATTCTAGCTAATTTTGGTATCCTTGAGGATAGGGATAAAGCAGGATGAGGGCAGTGGACATTGGGGGCAAATGAGGTTATATTTTATCTAGAGAAGAACGTTTGTATGTCGCAACGATAATGAGTAACTCACTGCCAAAATATCTAGAGGAAATCACAGGCATTTATCAACAGGGTAACGCCACAGAACACAGTTATCGTCCTGCTTTAAAAAAATTAATTGAATCCCTAAATAATAACCTACAAGCTCTCAATGAACCCAAAAGGATTGCTTGTGGCGCTCCGGATTTTGTGATTAATCAGGGTATGGTAGAAATTGGCCATCTGGAAGCAAAAGATATCGGAACTTCTCTCAAAAAGATTGAAAATACTCCCCAAATAAAACGTTATTTACAGGCTTTGGGTAATTTAATTATCACCGATCATTTAGAATTTCGTTGGTATGTATCGGGAGAATTGCGTCTATCAGCTGCCGTGGCAAGTCTTAATCAAAAAAAGCAAATTAAACCTGATTCCCAGGGTATTTTACAAGTAGAACAATTGTTCTGTCAATTTTTCCTTTCAAAAGTTATTCAGATCACAACACCGCGAGAATTAGCCAAAAAAATGGCCGCTTTAGCGCAGTTAATTCGAGATGCAATCGGCCAAGCTTTAAAAGATCAAGATTGCGGGGGAATGTTGCGGCAACAATTGCAATCTTTTCAACGAGTTTTAATTAGTGATCTCAATGAAGCGCAGTTTGCGGATATGTATGCACAAACAATCTGTTATGGTTTATTCGCAGCACGCTGTAATACGGATCAAATAAGTTCTTTTTCCAGGGAAACGGCAGCATTTCGACTCCCAAAAACTAACCCTTTTTTGCGGGGAATTTTTCATCAAATTGCTGGTACAGAATTAGATGAGCGGATTACTTGGGCCGTGGATACTCTAGCGACTATTTTACAACAAACGGACATGGAGGGGATTCTTAGCAGCTTTGGAAAACGCACGCGCAAGCAGGATCCTGTGGTTCACTTTTATGAGACTTTTTTAGCAGAATACGATAGTAAAATGCGTGAGTCTAGGGGGGTTTATTATACCCCTGAACCCGTGGTTTCTTACATGGTTCGCAGTGTGGACTATATTCTAAAAAATAAGTTTCAGATTCCTAAAGGTTTGGCCGATGCCAAAAAAATTACGATTAAAAATCCTAATAATAGCCAAGAAACTCAGGAAGTTCACCAAGTTTTAATCCTCGATCCTGCTGTGGGAACTGGCACTTTTTTACACTCTGTTATTGACCATATCTATGATAGTTTTCGTCAACAGAAAGGGATGTGGTCTAGTTATGTCAGTAAACATTTATTACCCCGTCTCTTTGGGTTTGAATTACTGATGGCTCCCTACACCGTAGCACACATGAAATTAGGTTTACAACTTCAGGAATTAGGCTATGATTTTAGTGCCGATGAACGCTTGGGAATCTATCTCACTAACACCCTACAGGAAGCTTTTCAAATTCCCCCTGCTGATGGGTTTTTAAATCGCATTCGCGATGAAGCAGCTGCGGCAAAAGATGTTAAGCAAGAAATGCCAGTCATGGTTATTTTAGGCAATCCTCCCTATTCCTATCAGTCGATGAATACTGACCCTTGGATTGTGAATTTAGTTAAGGATTATTATCAATTAGATGGAAAACCATTGGGAGAGAGAAACCCTAAAGGTTTATTAGATGATTATGTGAAGTTTATTCGCTTTGCTCAGTATCGGGTAGCGGAAACTGGTTATGGAGTTGTGGCGTTAATTACAAATCATGGTTATTTGGATAACCCCACTTTTCGGGGAATGCGTCAAAATTTGATGCAGACTTTTGATGAGATTTATGTTTTAGATTTGCATGGGAATAGTAAGAAAAAAGAAGTTTGTCCCGACGGTTCACCAGATCAAAATGTGTTTGATATTCAGCAAGGGGTAGCGATTGCGTTTTTTATTAAGTATCAAGATAGTCAGCAAGATTTAGCCAAGGTTTATCATGCTGATTTGTGGGGGGTTAGAGAGGTGAAAGAGCATAAGGAGTTAGTTGGAGGTAAGTATTATTGGTTAGATGAAAATGATATTAGTTCAACTGAATGGGAAATTATAAATCCCAAATCAGATTTTTACCTATTTAATCCTCAGAGCAAAGTCTCATCTGATGAATATCAAAAATATTGGGAACTTGATACAATCATGTTGACAAAGGGTTCTGGCATCAAAACCCATAGAGATCACTTTGTCTATGATTTTGATAAATCTAAATTAATCGAGCGAATCAATGACTTTAGAAATACACTTATAAATGATTCAGAAATAAAAAATAAATATAAGTTGGAAGACAGTTTAGATTGGAATTTAAATCAAAAGAGAAAATCTTTTACATCTGAATCTAATTGGCAATCTTATTTCACTCAATGTTTATATAGACCTCTTGATATTAGACCTTATTATCATCATGATGCTTTAGTAAATCGGTTGAGGCATGAAATAATTCAGCATACGATGAATAAGAATAACATTGGTATAGGTATAGGTCGCCAAGGAATTGCGGTTAATGATCCTGAATGGGCCTTGATTACTGTTTTTGAGAATGCCATTGATACTAATATTTTTAGAAGAGGTGGAGTTAATATTTTTCCCCTTTATCTTTACCCAACCAATACCCCAACCTTATTTGAAACAGAAGCAACCAACTCGCCAAATGGTCGCCGTCCCAATCTAGCGCCAGAATTTATTAACGAACTTTCGGCAAAACTTGACTTAGAATTTATCAGTGATGGCAAAGGAGACAAAAAGAAAACCTTTGGACCAGAAGACATTTTTAACTATATCTATGCTGTCTTTCACTCTCCCCAATATCGCCAACGTTACGCCGAATTTTTAAAAATAGACTTTCCTCGTGTTCCCCTAACCAGTAATCAAGAATTATTCTGGGAATTAGTCAAAAAAGGTGACAGATTAGTACATTTACACCTAATGAAAGCAACGGGAAAAGAAATTAGTAGCTATCCCGTGGCGGGTTCTAATCTAGTAGAACAGGTGAAATATGACGAAAATAAACAACAAATTTCGATTAATTCTGACCAGTATTTTGCGGGGATTCCGCCTCAAATTTGGAACTTTTATATCGGCGGTTATCAAGTGTGTCAGAAGTGGCTAAAAGACCGCAAAGGTCGCCACCTTAGCTACGATGACCTAGAACATTATCAACAAATTATCTCCATTTTAGGCGAATCGATCGCAATTATGGAAACTATAGATATAATTATCCATAAATATGGTGGTTTCCCCTTTAGTTAAGCCACCGGTGAGAGAAGATTAACACTAAATCCGTTGAGTATAGGCTACATATTGGGAGAGGCAAAAGGCAAAAGGGAGAATAAATAATCAGTTTTTAATAACCAGATTTAGTATTACCAGAAACTAGAACAAATACTTGAGCCTGATAACGAGCTATCTGTTGAACTTTTAAAATATTTCTACCAATGTTTACATCTTTAGTTAATACTATCCATCCTTGTTAATATTTTGGTGAAGTTGTTGGGATGAGATTATCGGCTATCGTTTCATTTTAGCTAATTTTGCTATCCTGGAGGGTAGGGATAAAGTAAGTTTCCCGTTTCTTTTCTTAATTCCCTAATTTCAGTTTTTAACGCTTCTCTGACTTCCTGCTCCGCTGATTCTCTGCTATAACCGAATATAAATTTAAGATTAGTGTCACAATCGCAAACGGGATAAATTTTCTCTTGAATACACTGAAATCCATAAATTTCAATGTCTTTTAAAATTAATTGTTCTAAACACCATATTTTACCTTGAAGATAGCCAGTAATCTGATTAGTTTCAGGAACATTTAAATTTTTCAAGCAGCGTTTATCTCCCGTGAGTAAATAGCTTAAATTATTTTGTTTATTCAAGTAGCTAACATAACTGATGAGAATAGCCTCACCTATATCTATTCCTTCGATTTTCTGTAATTGAATAAAATACTCTTGATTGATATTATTGATTGATATTTTATCGCAGGCTTCAACCACAAATAAAGCATCCTCTAGGTTATATTTAACAGGGTTTCTCTTCCTTTTTTGTTGCGGTTCCCTTTTAAATTTATATTTAAATGTCTCAAGAATTTTAACTTGATTAATTTCAACTCCAAAGGTATTGAGGGTTTTCTCAAATAAGCTATAGGTGGACAATTTTAGGATAATGTCATTATCCAAACAATAAACAGAACCTATCAAGGTTAAACTCCTAACACCTTTTCTAGATACTCGTAGGTTTCGTCATCAAATTTATCCCAGTCTAACTGATTGGCCAAATATTCATTAATAATCTTATTGCCATTTGGGTTGGGTTCTAATACTTTTAAAGTAGCCATGGGTAAAGCAAAGTAGTTGTTATGCCATCCATAGTTCAGAATAATTGCACCTATGTCAATATCCGGATGATGAGAGATAAAATGTTCTTGAACATATTTACTGAATTTTTCAGTATTTGGGAATTTCCCATCCCCAAGGCAGTTATCATAATCACCTAGGAGTAATTTAGTGGCAAATTGATTAGCTTCTTTTTCTTCGCTATCATTATCAAATTTAATCTCTTCATCAACTAATACCCCATCTTTTAGATGTGCTAATGCTAAATGTCCTAACTCGTGCGCTAAGTCAAAAGCGAGTCTTGCCGACTGTTGATATTTTGAACTAAGAATAATTACAGGACAAGTGGAATGCCATTGAATTAATCCAGCAAATTTCTTAGTTTTGTTAGGAAAATGATCAAAGTATCCCACCGCTATTCCCTGAGACCAACAATAGTCTAAAAGAGAGGTCAAGTCAACCTTTGGCCAGTGACTTAAGATGTCTTTCCTGATGGTTTTAGCATCCTTAGATAAAGGGGTATAATTAACTTCAACCCCCAAGGAAATTAACTCAGCAAAACGACTCGCTAAAGCTTGTGCTAGATGGGGATGTTGGTTATTCTGGCTATTGTGCTGTTTAAATTTAGTATGGGGAGGTCGATTAAATTTGACCTTTTCTTGAGGGGTTAATAAGGATGAGAGGTCAAGATTGAGGTTTTTGGCGATATAACCTGCCCCTTCTAGGACCGCAACGGGTTTATCATTGAGTTCATCATCCCACCAACTGGGCAAGCCATTTTTTCGGACATAATTTTTTTTAAGTCCGATTTTTGAGAGTTTCCCGTAGAGGGCTGCCATGGTAAGGCTTTCTGTCATGGTTTCACCCTCCTTTGTCGGCAATACTAAGTTTTTTAAGGTTTTAGGGAATCAAAGTAGATGAGCATATTCTTTTCTCTAAGATACCATCTCTAACTTAATTTTTGCCCACTGGCAAGAGTCCCTTTTCACCGATAAATGACTCTCTACTCCCAACGAGAGTGATACAATTGTTAACACCACAGATCAAGAGCCAATCGAAGCGAGAGAATAAAAACTGCTATGTTAAAAGCCCTACTCGGAGACCCTAACGCCCGCAAAATTAAAAAATTTCAGCCCCTCGTCACCGAAATCAACCTGCTGGAAGAAGACATTAAAAACCTGTCCGATGAGGAATTAAGGAGCAAAACCAGCGAATTTAAGGAAAGATTGGACAAAGCAAGAAATTATGACGAAAGAGAGGAGATTCTCGAGGAAATCCTCCCCGAAGCTTTCGCCATTGTCCGGGAAGCGGGAATCCGAGTCTTAGGGATGCGTCACTTTGACGTGCAGTTATTGGGGGGAATGGTACTCCACAAAGGACAAATCGCCGAGATGAAAACCGGGGAAGGAAAAACCCTAGTTGCCACACTCCCCGCTTATTTGAATGGATTGACCGGAAAAGGGGTTCACGTCGTCACCGTTAACGATTATCTCGCCCGTCGTGACGCGGAATGGATGGGGCAGGTACACCGCTTTTTAGGGTTAAGTGTGGGACTAATTCAATCCGGCATGAGTCCGGAAGAAAGAAAGAAAAATTATGCCTGTGACATCACCTACACCACTAACAGCGAACTCGGCTTTGATTATCTGCGCGATAACATGGCTACAGTGATGGGGGAAGTTGTCCAAAGACCCTTTAACTACTGCGTTATCGACGAAGTGGACTCCATTCTTATTGATGAAGCGAGAACCCCATTAATTATATCAGGAGCGATTGATCGACCCACAGAAAAATATATTCTCGCCGCCGAAATCGCCAAACAATTAGTGCGCCAAGAAGTAGAAGACGGACCGGGAGACTACGAAGTTAACGAAAAAGACCGTAACGTTTTAATGACCGATGAAGGCTTTAAAAGAGCGGAAGAACTATTAGAAGTTACTGATTTATACGACCAAGAAAATCCCTGGGCGCACTATATTTCTAACGCTATTCGTGCCAAAGAACTCCAGAAAAAAGACGTTAACTATATCGTCCGCAGTGGTGAAATTGTTATCGTTGATGAGTTCACGGGACGAGTATTACCGGGGCGACGTTGGGGCGATGGTTTACATCAGGCAGTGGAGGCTAAGGAAGGGGTAGAAATTCAACAGGAAACCCAAACCTTAGCCACGATTACCTATCAAAACTTTTTCCTACTCTATCCGAAATTATCTGGCATGACCGGGACGGCCAAAACCGAAGAAACGGAACTAGAAAAAGTCTATAACCTGCAAGTAACAATTATTCCCACTAATCGCGTTTCTCGTCGGCAAGATTTAGCCGATGTGGTCTATAAAAATGAACAGGCAAAATGGAACGCCGTCGCCGAAGAATGTCAACAAATGCACGAACAGGGTCGCCCGGTTTTAGTCGGTACTACCAGTGTGGAAAAATCAGAAGTGCTTTCGCTATTATTACAGGAAAGAAAGATTCCCCATAACTTGCTTAATGCTCGTCCGGAAAACGTGGAAAGGGAATCGGAAATCGTCGCCCAAGCAGGCCGGGCCGGAGCCGTAACTATTGCCACAAACATGGCGGGACGGGGAACCGATATCATCCTCGGTGGTAACTCCGATTATATGGCCCGATTGAAAATTCGCGAGTATTTAATGCCCAAATTAGTTATGCCCGAGGATGACAATCTGGCCTTTAGTTTACCCAGTTTAGGAGAACGCAATCGCCCGCAAGGATTCGCCCCGGGTAAGAAGAAAAAAAACTGGCGTGCCTCGGCGGAAATTTTTCCCACCGAGTTACCGAAAGAGGTAGAAAATGCCCTGAAAGAAGCGGTTAAATTTGCCGTTGATACCCACGGAACTCAAAGTTTACTCGAATTAGAAGTAGAAGAAAAAATCGCCATCGCAGCCGAAAAAGCCCCCACGGATGACCAAGTTATTCAAAAGTTACGTGAAGTCTATAAATTAATTCGCAAAACCTATGAAGATTACACGGGTAAAGAACACGATGAAGTAGTAGAAAGAGGCGGACTGCACGTTATCGGGACGGAACGCCACGAATCCCGCCGTATTGACAACCAATTGCGAGGCCGGGCGGGCAGACAGGGCGACCCCGGTTCTACACGCTTCTTTTTAAGCCTAGAAGACAATTTATTGCGGATTTTTGGGGGCGACCGCGTGGCCGGTTTAATGGATGCCTTCCGGGTGGAAGAAGATATGCCCATTGAGTCGGGAATGTTAACTCGTTCCTTGGAAGGAGCGCAAAGAAAAGTGGAAACCTTCTATTATGATGCCAGGAAACAGGTGTTTGAATACGACGAGGTGATGAATAATCAACGACGCGCTATTTATGCCGAACGTCGTCGGGTTTTGGAGGGGATGGACCTAAAAGAACAGGTGCTGCAATACGCCGAAAAAACCATGGATGAAATCGTCATGGCTTATGTTAATCCCGAACTGCCGGCGGAAGAATGGGATTTGGAAAAACTGATTAGTAAATCTCAGGAATTCGTCTATCTGTTGGCAGATATTACCGCTAAAGATGTCGAGGATATGAGTGTTAATGATATCAAGATGTTCCTACACGAAGAAGTTCGCAAAGCCTACGAAATTAAAGAACGTCAAGTGGATAATATTCGCGCCGGTTTAATGCGCGATGCCGAACGTTATTTTATCCTGCAACAAATCGATATGTTATGGCGCGAACACCTGCAAGCTATGGAAGCTTTACGCGAGTCGATTGGTTTACGCGGTTACGGTCAAAAAGACCCTCTGATTGAGTATAAACAGGAAGGCTACGAGATGTTTTTAGAAATGATGATTGATATCCGTCGTAACGTGGTTTATTCCCTGTTCCAATTCCAACCGCAAGGACAACCCCAAGCAGTGGCTAGTGAACAGTAAAAACTAAAAGTTGGCTTAAATTCGGGAGAATTGGCTAAGGCTGATTCTCTCATTTTTTTCTACCGAGAAATCAGTCACCCACAATCCACACTAGGACAAAAATTATCAGTCCGATTACTCCATAGGACAACAACGACCCCAAAAAATTGATGATTTGTATGGGAAAATGAATCAAAACTTGGTAAGTAAAATCCGTAACTGCCAGCAAGGCAGTGAAAAACATAATCACAAGTGTTATCATATTTAATATCTTCTCAATCTGATAGAATAAATGGCTATCCTTTGCGGTAATCGGCAGTGGATAGTCAGAAGTTAGGAGATTATCCCCAAGAAAAAACTCGGAGTGCGGTAGAATCGGGAGAGCGTTGGGTTTCATGCTTCAACCGTTCGGCAAAAGCTCACGGCCGAAGCCCAACCTACGTTCTTGTTAAATAAGATTTAGTATAACTCGATCGCTGTTAAAATTGCGGTAGAATCAGGAGAGCTAATTTGCTATAACCAGTCCAGAAGAGCGAGATTACTAAAAATTGACCAGTTTTTTGCGGGAACTGGGAAAATTAACAGCTAATCTGGGACAAGACGAGCTAAAAGCAGCAGAGAGCAACAATCAATGTCTAAAAACTCTATACCTCGAATCGAAAATCTGCGCGTGCAAAATTACCGAGCTTTACAGGACTTAGAATTAAAAAGCATTGCTCCTTTAACCGTTTTTCTCGGTCCTAATGGGAGCGGAAAATCTACCATATTTGATGTCTTTGCTTTCCTCTCTGAATGTTTTACTGTTGGTTTAAAAAAAGCTTGGGACAGACGGGGAAGATTTAAAGAATTAAGAACCAGAGGACAAGAAGGTTACATCATTATCGAATTAAAATATCGAGAAAAATTGGCATCACCTTTAATTACCTATCATTTGGCTATTAATGAAGCTAACAATCGCCCTTATGTTGCCGAAGAATGGTTACAGTGGAGACAAGGAGCGAGGGGCAAACCTTATCGCTTTTTAAACTTTAAAGAAGGGGAAGGAATAGTGATTAGTGGAGAAAATCCCCAAGAAGAAGATGAACGAATTTATGAACGATTAGACTCCTCAGAATTTTTAGCTGTTAGTACCCTCGGACAATTGGCCAAACATCCCCGGGTTAGTGCTTTGCGTCGTTTTATCACAAGTTGGTATCTTTCCTACTTAACCGCAGATAATACTCGCACTCAACCAGAAGCAGGAGCGCAAGAAAGATTATCGCCAACTGGTGACAATTTACCTAATGTTATTCAATATTTAAAAGAAGATCATCCTCAACGATTAAAATCTATTTTACAAACCCTTTCTCGTCGAATTCCTAGATTAGAAAAAGTCGAAGCATCTATTATGCCGAATGGACAGCTTTTACTTCAAATTAAAGACGCACCTTTTCAAGAGCCAATTCTTTCCAAATTTGCCTCCGATGGCACTTTAAAAATGTTGGCTTATTTAACTATATTATACGATCCAAGCCCTCCGCAAGTACTGGGAATAGAAGAACCAGAAAATCATCTTCATCCCCGTTTATTACCTGAATTAGCAGAAGAATGTCGGGCAGCGACCGCAAGTACACAATTAATGGTAACAACTCATTCTCCCTTTTTTGTAGATGGTTTGAAACCAGAGGAGGTTTGGGTACTTTATCGAGATGAAAATGGTTTTACTCAAGCTAAACGTACTTCAGCAATGCAAGGAGTTAAGGAATTTATTCAAAATGGTGCTTTGTTGGGTCAATTATGGATGGAGGACTATTTTGATGTGGGTAATCCTAGCATTTAAGTTTAATAGCAAAGGAGGGAAAAAGTGCATCTTGAATTTTTAGTTGAAGAATTTTCTACCCAAGAATGTTTAAATCAAATTTTACCTAAAATATTATTTGAGAATGTCACCTATAAAATTCATGCCTTTCGAGGTAAATCCGATTTAATCAAAAAACTACCGGAGCGATTAAAAGGCTATCAATGCTGGATACCCGATGATTATCGAATCATTATTCTTGTAGATAGAGACAATGAAGATTGTCAAATGCTCAAAGAAAAGTTAGAAAATATTGCCCAACAAACAGGACTGATCACCAAAACGATTAGTGAAGATAAAAAAACATTTCAGGTGTTAAATAGAATTGCTATAGAAGAACTAGAAGCTTGGTTTTTTGGTGATATTCAGGCTATAGTCTCAGCCTATCCCAAAGTTTCTACTAATGTGGGACAGCAAGCAAAATACAGAAAACCCGATGAAATTACGGGCGGAACTTGGGAAAACTTAGAAAAGATACTTCAAAAAGCTGGGTATCATCGAGGAGGTTTAGAAAAAGTGAAAGCAGCCCGAGAAATTTCTCAATTTATGACTCCTGCTCATAATTGTTCTCCTAGTTTTCAGATTTTTTATCAAGGTTTATTGGCGATGATTAGCTAAGGATATTTAGGAAAGTAAATGATGAAACTGCTAGATCACTGTCAAGGATAAATCGATTTTTAACTGTTGAATAAATTGTTGCATAATTGTTCAAAATTCGGTGTTTAACTATAGCGTTTCCTAAGCTAGTAAGGTACACCTATTTTTCTTCCCTTTTGCATGAGTGCCTAAAACCCATAACTTTTGTACCTTAGCAGACTGAAAAACGCTATAAATCTTATTGAAAAAGAACGTAGGTTGGTTTGAAGCATGAAACCCAACCCTCTCCTGATTCTACCGCAATTTTAACAGCGATCGAGTTATACTAAATCTTATTTAACAAGTATAGAGTGGCAAGTGAGAAGTGGGTTTTTAAAGTTGGATTAGCAGTTAATGATACTATCAAAAATTAATTTAGTATAAGCTTTCATTGTATTAGGAAAAACTTCAGCAGAATAGTTCATCCTTCCTAGCTAATTAGCTAATAAGGACAAGTGAGGGAAAATATTTCCCCGTTTCCTGTTCCCTTTGCGATAAGATAATTAATATAACTTCAAAGGTACTGCTCTATGAATATTCGTATTGGTAACGGCTACGATATCCACCGATTGGTAACAGGAAGACCTTTAATTTTAGGAGGAGTAGAGATTGCCCATACTGTCGGTTTATTGGGTCACAGTGATGCCGATGTCTTAACCCACGCTATTATGGATGCCATGCTGGGTGCGCTTAGTTTAGGCGATATCGGTCATTATTTTCCCCCCACAGACCCACAATGGCAAGGGGCGAATAGTTTAAAATTATTAGAGCAAGTTAATCAGTTAATTATCGATAAAGGTTGGCGGATTAATAATATTGATTCGGTAATTGTCGCCGAAAAACCGAAAATGAAACCCCACCTCAGTGCGATGCGAGCCAAGTTAGCAGCAACTCTCAAGATTAATCCGGACCAGGTGGGAATTAAAGCCACTACTAACGAACAATTAGGACCGGTGGGACGAGAAGAAGGTATCGCAGTTTATGCCGTGGTTTTATTGGTTAAGGAATAAGTAATTAGTAAGAATTAGCTCAAATTAAGTATCCCAAACCTATGAATATAGACACAAAAATCTTAGAAACTGTCGAAACAATGCCAGAGTTCTTAAAAATAGAGCTGCTTCACTATGCTGAATATTTGATGGCCAATTATCAATCAGATGCTATTATAGAGAAACCTTCTCTTAGAAAACGTCGTTCAGGAATTTTACAAGGTACATTTACCTTACCTTTGTCCGATGACTTTGATGAGTCTTTGGAAGATTTTCAGGAATATATGTGATGACATCTTTTCTTCTGGACACCCATACTTTCATCTGGTTAACTGAAAACGATCCTAACTTACCTAATAATCTTCGGGAGGAAATTGATTTTGCTCCTGAAGTTTATGTCAGTATTGTTAGTCTCTGGGAAATCGCGATTAAGTTAAATTTAGGTAAGTTAGTCCTACAAAAAAGTTATGAAACCATTGAAACTAAACTAGAAGCATCAGATATAACCTTACTGTCTATATCATTTTCTGATACTCTAAAAATTTGTACTTTACCCTTGCATCACCGTGATCCATTTGATAGAATGCTAATTGCTCAGTCTCTAAACAAATCACTAATTCTAATTAGTAAAGATACTAAATTTGATGCTTATAATGTACCAAGAAAATGGACATAATACCCCGTCCGGCTCAATTTTATTCAAGATGAGAGCAAGATAAATTTCCTCATTACCCATAGATTTCTAACATTCATTGCTAAATTCTCTCTATGACTGCCATTATCCAACAAATAAAAGAGCGTTTTTCCCAATCCCTAGTTAAATCCTTTGGGGAAAACTTCGCCGCTACCGATCCCCTAATTGTCGCCGCTAGTAACCCCCGTTTTGGCGATTATCAATGTAATATTTCCCTCTCTTTAGCCAAAGAATTAAAACAAAAACCCCGAGAAGTGGCGACAACTTTACTAAAAAATCTAGAGATAGATGATCTCTGTCAACCCCCCGAAATTGCTGGACCCGGTTTTATCAATCTTACCCTTAAACCCAGTTATCTAGAAACCCAATTAAAAGACCTAATTACTGACAACCGTTTAGGAGTTGCCGCTGCTAACCCCAGTCAAAAAATTATTGTCGATTTTTCCAGTCCCAATATTGCCAAAGAAATGCACGTCGGTCACTTGCGATCGACTATAATCGGTGATTGTATTGCTCGGATTTTGGAATTTCGTCATCATCAAGTAATTCGTCTTAATCACGTCGGGGATTGGGGGACTCAATTCGGGATGTTAATCACCTATCTACAAGAAGCTTATCCTAGTGCTTTAACCCAAGCAGATGCTCTCGATTTAGGGGATTTAGTTAGCTTTTATAAAAAGGCTAAAATTCGTTTTGATGAAGACGAAAACTTTAAAGAAACTGCCCGCCAAGCCGTAGTAAAATTACAGTCGGGTGATCCTCAAAGTCGTCAAGCATGGCAGTTACTTTGTCAACAATCACGACGGGAATTTCAGAAAATCTATGATATTCTCGATATAAAACTAACCGAAAGGGGGGAATCTTTTTATAATCCCTACCTTGAGACAGTAATCAGAGAATTAGATCAACAGGGATTGCTAACAGAAGACAACGGCGCTTTATGCGTCTTTCTCGATGGTTTTACCAACAAAGAGGGGGAGCCTTTGCCCCTAATTGTCAAGAAATCCGACGGCGGTTATAATTACGCTACCACCGATTTAGCGGCAATTTGTTATCGAGTGCGGCAAGATAAAGCCGCAAGAATAATTTATGTCACCGATGCTGGACAAGCTAACCATTTTGCCCAAGTATTTCAGGTGGCTAAAAAAGCGGGATTTTTACCCGATAATGTGGCAGTGGTTCACGTCGCTTTTGGATTAGTTTTAGGGGAAGATGGTAAAAAATTAAAAACTCGTTCCGGGGAGACGGTAAAATTACAAGAATTACTCGATCAAGCGATCGCCTGTTCCCTAGCTGACTTAGAAAAAAGACTGGCAAGCGAGGAAAGAGAAGAAACCAGCGATTTTATCGCTAAGACTGCCGAAACTGTCGGTTTAAGTGCCGTTAAATACGCCGATCTCAGCCAAAATCGCAATAGTAACTACGTTTTCAGTTACGACAAAATGCTCAATCTGCAAGGCAACACCGCCCCCTATATGCTGTACGCTTACGCTAGGGTCCAGAGTATCAGTCGCGAAGGTGGTATTAATTTTCAGGATTTAAGTGCCAATTCATCGCTAATTCTCAAGGATGAAAGCGAATTAATTCTGGCTAAACAATTACTGCAATTTCCGGAAGTAATTAGTGCCGTGGAAGAAGATTTATTACCCAATCGTTTATGTGATTATCTTTACGAACTAAGTAAAAAGTATAATCGTTTCTACGAGAATTGTCCCGTTCTGAAAGCGGCAGAACCGATTAAAACCTCTCGTTTAGTCTTGTGTGATTTAACGGCAAGAACCCTAAAATTAGGCTTATCTCTGCTAGGAATTCCCGTTTTGGAAAGAATGTAAATCAGTTATCAGTTATCAGTTATCAGTTATCAGTTCACAGCAAAAAACTCCTGGCTCTTCTAGGTTCTGTGTGATAAGTTTAACTTACTCTATGATCGATCAATCTTTGTGTCCTTTGTGTCTTTGTGGTTCCTTCCACTCGGTCTCGCGTAGCGAGCGCGTTGCGACCGCCAGCAGGACTGTATCTTAGAATACATTTTGCCCACCAAACCTAAGAGAGCCAACTACCCAATTCATAATTGATAATTCATAATTGATAATTCCCACATCCCACCCCTTGCATTGCGTATCCTTGACAAAACTGGGTGCTATTTTATACCCAGAAAAAGTGTACTATGCTGACGTGAAAAAACCTGAGTTTTTGCTAACCTAGAAATAGCTCTAATCAGAGCCAATATCTTTGGGCGAAGCTTAGAGATTAATCTAGTTAAACTCACTGGTGACGTTATCTTATTGTAGTCTGTTGCCTATTAGCTTTCAGGTGATAACTCGGAGACAGGGAATTAGTACAAAAGTTCAAATTTCCTCTCCGCATCCCCAGCGTTCCTGTGTAGTCTTAACGAGTAATTTTATCCCAGAGATGTTATCTTTAAAGCGGCCAACTATCCGAACATCCTAGAGGATTTTCGGGAAAGAGTATTCGTCCTCTCGTAATCTCAGATAGAACCTTATGAGTCAATCAATAGAAGGTAAGGCTATGGCTGATGCTGATGTATCAGATTATACCACAAATAAAATAATTTTGTCTAATTGGATCGCCCCTTGGTCGAAAGGCAATCGGAAAAACCCGTCACCGCAACCAAAATGGGATTTATGGCAACCCCTGCGGCAACGAATTGATCGCCTAGAGATTAATACACCTGCACTAGCTCATCGGATTTGTCGTCTAATTCCAGCTCAATGTCCCTTTGCGCGGAAAATTACCCTATTTAGCTGGACAATTCTAGAGATTCCGCCCCTTTGCAAGCTAAATCCCCTCTACGAAAACCTAATGATGTTAAGATTTCGCGCTCTTTCTTACCTAGCCGATGAATGTGGAGAGGATATCGGTGCTTACTGCTAAAATGGGAGAGTGTCTTTAATCGCCACACCTATGGCCATCATCGCTCTGAAAGCTTGGTATCTGGACAAATACGAACCTATCCGCGAGGTTGTCAAACGTCCCCACGACTTGCGCTTAAGTCGCAATAGTCTCTTAAAATCGGGTTTAAGGGCCGATTTTCTCGATGATAGCCTGACGATACAAGGTTCTGTCTGGTTCCAACGCTATCTAGAAGGGGAAAGGGTGGAATTTTACCTCGAAGGTAGTGGCGGTTACGTCATCTCGAATATTGACCTGATTTCCCAAGAAATTTACTTTACTAAACAGGACCTCAGCGCTTGGTTGGATCCCGTCATTTATTTTAGCTCCCAAAGCCAATTTAAGGACTCTAGCACCGCTTTAAAAACAGTTTTGACCGAAACCGTCGAAAATCTCAATAAACGCTCCCGTTTGCCCTTAACCATCGAAGAAACGCCCCGAACTGAGGGCAATGTCACCAGATTGAGTGATAGTCAACTACGCAAAATTCGCAAAAGTTTATTATTTATTGCCGATGCTACGGCGATTAGCCAAAAGGAAACGGAATTACTGCCCAGTCCCCTAGTGGGTATAGAATTAGGTTATGCGATCGCTTGTAAACAGGGCGGACAAATTCTGCTAACCTATCAAAATCGAGCGGAATTAAAGGGTAAACTGGCTTTTGACCTGCCAAGCTACCAAAAATTAATTTTCTCGGATCTGAGCGAATTGCGTCTCACTTTTCCGCCTTTAATGGCAACTTTATTACAAAAATTCAATCTGATTAGTTAAAAAAATGAGTAGAAAAGCTGACGAGTACGCTGTACATTTGTTCTTAAGCAGTGGACATCGCGAGGAAGTCCGTTTTTTGACCATCCAAGAATTTCAAAAGTGGTACAGTAACGAATTAATTCCGAAAGCCGATTCCCAGGATTTTATCAATGTTCCGATCAGAAATATCCAAGGGGAATATATGGTTTTACGTCCGGCTAGTATCGTTGCTATTCGTGTGGAACCCGTCTTTTTTGGCAGTGTGGAAAGAATCTAATTTGACGTTATTGCTAAAAAAGATAGTTAGATAGGGAGAATTTTAGAGATTATCGATAATTCTCTCAATATCAGCTTGGATTTGATTGCTGACTTTGCCTTGCCAGCGTTCTTTTAATTCCCTTAATCCCACTTCTGCGTATTGACAGATCTTATCTAAAACTTCTTTGCCATCGCTGGGTTGAGGATAGGAATTCTTTTTACAGATAATATAAATTCCTGCGGTTAAAGCTAAAATAACTTCTGGATCGATTTGGCTAATAGTAATTAAATCTTGTCGATTGCTCAGAGTGGTTCCGTAGATACTGAAGTCTTGTTTAATGGCAAAAGCAGCGGCGAATAAATAGGCATCTACCATGCGCTCAAAGGTTTTATTATCTTTTAGTACCTGTAGATAATTTCTGGAAGTTTCCGAGGCATAAATCTTCAAACTGGGATCGATTCTCTGCATTAGTAACTCTCCATCACTTCAATCACGGAAGCATCTTCATCGGCAGCCAAACGGTGTATTTTGAACATATCAGTAGTATAGGGGAGCAGCAGATTTAAAAGTCGATCGGGAAGATCGCGATCGGTAGCTAGAATAATCACTTGGGAGTTTAAATTAGGGAGAGAGTTAATAATATTTTTTTGATGTTCTTTGTCTAAATGGCCAAAAGGTGTATCCATAATTAGGGGGACACAGGTATCAGTTATTTGATTTAAACCTGTGATAAAAGCAAAAGCTAAAGCTTCCTTTTCTCCCGCACTTAAGACATCGGGATTTAATAATTTTCCCGTGATGGTACGGATTCCTAAAGTGTATTCGGGAGTAATTTCTACTCCTCTATATTCCTCTGGTTTGCTGGTTATTTGTAAATAGCGATCGCTGGTTACTTGATTAATCATTTTTTGGGAATTATCGATATGCCATTCGATTAATTCGTTAGTGGCATTTTTTAAACGTATGGCCATTTTAACCTGATTAGATAACATCAATGTGGTTTTATTTTCACTAGCTAAAATTTCCACTTCTTTGCGTAAATGTTCTAATTGCTTTTCTTTGATTTCAATTTCCTTTTGCAAGCGTTCGATCTTTTCTTGGATCATCTCAACATTTTTACCAGATTCGCCAACTTTTCGCCAAATCTCATTAGCTGATTCTTGATTGGTTCCCGTGGTTTCCTGTTTTAGCTGTTTAATATGTTGATTAATTTCTTCGATTTCTTCTTCTAAAAGATCTCTTTGTGAAAGCAATTGACTATAATTGCTAAATTTGGCATTATCTCGGATAATTCCCTGTAAATCAATTCTAATTTGCTCTTTTTCTATTCTGGTGGCGTTGTCCATTTCTAAGGACTCTAGTTCGGCAATTTGTTGAAGGATAAAGTCACGAGAATTTTTATCTAAACAACGACCACATAGACAGCTTTTATCCTCAAGTATTGCTTTTAAAACTGCTGTAGAATTAGTTTTAGAAGTGCTTTTTAAGCTAGTAACTTGTAAATCGTCAGCCATTTCCTGCACAAAGTTAATCAGCAAAGGTATCGCAGCTTTTTTTAACCAAGAATCGATAGACTTTTGCAGGTTATCTAACTGAGTTTGTAAACCGATACGCTTTTTCTCTAAGTTATGAATTTCCTCTAATTTTTCTCGTAAACTTTCAATCTGAGCGGCTTTTTCTTGAGCATTCTTATGGATAATTTTAGCATTTTTTTCCTCATCTTTAGCAGTTTTAAGCTGACCTTTTTTAAGATCAAGTTCTTCTTCTAATTCTCGTAATTGTTGCAGCTTATCTTTAAAAGTTTGACTGGTTCCCTTTGCTTTATTTAAACGGTTTTCTAATTCTTGCAAGGCTTTTTCTGTATCATCACGCAGATTTCTTAATTCAGGGATACCCAAAACTTTTTCAATTGCTTCTTTTGCTTCTTTAGTTTGAGTTATCTGGGTATATTGTTCGATTTTTAAGCCATCAAAACAGAAAAAATCTCGAATAGATTTAGGAAGCAATGCTTCGATATATTCCCTAGAGTTACTTCTCATGGTTCCATCTTCATAAAATAATGCCTCCTCTACGCTGGGATAGGAACTGCTACCATTAACTTTTAATTTCGCTGTGCGACTGATAAAAAAATTTTTCTCGTTTCTAGTAAAATTTAATTCTACCCGCATTTCTTTTTCTTCTACTGATGAAGAATCATCCTTACCTCGATAAAAATAGGTTTTCAGAGTCTCTTTAGATACAATATCTACCCCATAGAGACACCATAAAATCGCCGTCATCAGAGAAGTTTTACCGTGACCATTATTACCGAAAATAATCTGAATTTTTCTGTCGGGATGCAGGTTAAAAGTAATATTTTGACTAGGGTAACATTTCCAATTAGTTAAGCGAATTTGTTTCAGTCTCAAAGTCATAGGGTTTATTTATTGTGGGGAGTCGGTATATTTTTCGATAAGTTCGACAATTTTAGGTGATAGCCGCCGATTTTTTAGAGCAAATTTTTCCACTTCTAAAGCCATGGCTTCTTTGAGCAGTTGAGGAGGTATATCATATTTTTGTGCCAGATCTTTAATTTTAGCAGTGATGTCCATGGATTTTCTGGGGGTTAGGGGTTGGGGAGTGGAGACTGTCAAGTCTTAATGCTTATTTGCCAAGAGATACCTTGATGAGGATAAATTTTATAACAGATATGAGTAGGTGAGGCCATAGTAAGTTATAGCCTTTGTCATCAACAGGAAGTATAACCTAATTTGGTATTGACGACTGACTACCCAAAAGGAAAACTACGTACTTCATCATTAAGATAACTGCTATAAGCTAATCTACTCTCAACCCTATACAAAAACACCATAAAAGCTAAAATAGATAGCTGACAGTGATCCTAATCACAATATCAATATAGACTAAACCGCCTTGTATTACCGTCTTCTTCTTGATTTTAACAACCTAGAAAACGGGTTAATTACCTTAACACCCGAACAAAGTCATTATCTTAAAAAAGTTGTTCGTTTAAAATCCCATGAACGTTTTATTGCCCTCAATGGACAAGGACAAGCGTGGTTAGCAGAAATAATTGATAATTCGGCCCATCTTTTAGAAGCGATAAACGAAACTAGCGAACTACCAGTACAAGTGAATTTAATGGTAGCAATTCCCAAAAATGGCTTTGATGATATCGTTCGCGCTGCCACCGAATTAGGAGTTTATCGGATTATCCCGCTGCTGACAGAACGCGGTTTAGTTAATCCTAGTCCTCAAAAAATCGACCGTTGGCGAAAAATTGCCCGGGAAGCTGTAGAACAATCAGAAAGACAGATTATTCCCATTATCGAAGAACCACAATCATTTTTAGCCATCCTTAAGCGGGGAGCTAACCCACAGACAACTTGTTATATTGGTGTTACCCGTAGAACAGTGGCCCCGCTACTTGCTCAATTGCAAACATCAACCGAGATAACCATGGCCATCGGACCGGAAGGGGGATGGACGGAGGCAGAAATAGAACAAGCGCTCGCCGCTGATTTTCTACCTGTATCACTGGGAAAACGCATTTTGAGAACAATTACAGCTCCCTTAGTGGCTCTTGCTATCATTAACGCCTATTTAGACAGCTAATTGACTACAGTTTCTATGACCAAGACCAGCAATCCAGATAACTGGAATCATTTCGCTTCTTACTTAGGGTTTGCGGCAAAAAGTTTTTCGTGGAGGCAGGGTGTGGGGTGTAGGGTGTAGGGTGTAGGGTTTTACCGATTTTCAGGGGGTCAATTACCCAATTTTCAGGGAAAAAGTCCAGGGATTTTCCCCCTGCTCACTCCCATGCCTGGCACTTTTGGAATTCAAAAAAGTCTAGAAGTCTTATCCAACAAGGTTTTTAGATTTATTCAGCCAACCTTACCTAAAGCAAGAACTAGCAGCAGTTACCCTGTGGTCAGATTTTCCCTTTTTTGCCGAAACCACCCTGGTCAATCCCCATTAAAGACACCTACTGGGACACCGCCTTGCAACCCTATAGCACCCTCATCTTCCCCGAAAAAACTCCCCCTACCGCAACTTTATGACCTCTAGTAGCCCTTCTAACCCCTCTTTTGACTGGTTTAACCCCTCGCCCCAGCAAGACAGCGATTTACTGGCACAAATCGGCTTTATCCCCGGTTTCAAAGAATTTCTGACCCTGCGACAGGTTCACGCCTTGGAACACGCCACCGTCTGGGTATTAAGCGAAATGGCTGCCCGTCGTCAATCGCCTTTTGACCATTCCCAAGCAGATAACGAGGCCCTGGGAGGACTCTCCACCGATAGGGGTTTTTATCTCTACGGACAGGTTAATACAAATGAACTGCAAATTGCGGCCAAACAGGCGCTCCATCGTCTCAAAAATGGCGAGGGGCAATTGGCATTACATCCGCGTTGTGGCACCAATTTATCGGTAACTTTAGCCTTAACCGCCGGCTTAGTCTTAGGAACTCATCTTATCTTCCCCAGAGGTCCGATTTCTCAGTTATTAGGCTTAGGTTTAGCCACTGCCACCGCTTTTCAAATCGGGCCAGATGTGGGAATGTCGGCCCAAAAATACCTGACCACAGCCATTCCTTTTAACTTAACAATCGTTAACATTGCACCAAAGGCAGACCTATGGGGACGTTCGGGGCATTTTGTCCAAACAGAGTGGCAAGATTTGCAATAAAACTTAAAGTAAAAACCCTTTCGGCAAACTCGCTCTGATTGTAACCTGTTAACTAAACCCTTAAAAAAAAACAACAGCTATGCCTGGAATCGAACGCGGAGCCGAAGTTAGAGTCAAACGGAAAGAGTCTTACTGGTACAACGATGTGGGAACCGTAGCCAGTGTTGATAAAAGTGGTATCCTCTATCCCGTTATCGTCCGTTTTAACACTGTTAACTACCACGGTTTTAGTGGTAGCGCCGGTGGACTGAATACCAATAACTTCGCTGAAAGTGAATTGGAACTCGTTAAGGCTGCCCCCGCTAAGAAATAAAGCTGACTAAAATTCAGCCTATCATCACCGACTGACTGACAGGAATTCTCTCTTGTTGGTCGGTTTTTTTATAGCTGTCAGTAATCAGTTATCAGTAATCAGTTATCAGTTATCAGTTATAAGTTATAAGTTATAAGTTATAAGTTATAAGTTATAAGTTATCAGTTATCAGTAATCAGTTTACTGATATTACATTTTGGGCGCACGCGATGCGCCCCTACCATATAAAAACTGAATAATAAATTATTTAAAATTTGCTTTAACCTTTAGCCCACAAGAGTTAATTAGTTTAATTATTCTAGATAAGTTCTTAAATGCTTGACAAAATATATTGAATAATTTATAATATTAAGTAACCAAAAATCATGATAATGTGCTATGGACATAATCGGTTTTGAGGTGTTTGAAAAATAGTTTTTCAGTAATCAAATCTGGAATTTATGAGCATTTTAGAACTGATAGAAAAAAGACTAGAAGAAAACTTTGCCCTCCACGAACAATACCTAAACCCCCAGATGGTTAGGGTACTAAAAACGATCGGCTATGATCGCCACTACGTTAAAGCCCAAGGTCCGTACCTATTCGACAATCAGGGGGAAAAGTATCTGGACTTACTGAGTGGTTTTGGTGTTTTCGCCCTCGGACGCAATCACCCCAAGATCGTGCAAGCTTTACAGGAGGTATTGACGGCAGCATTACCCAATTTAGTCCAATTGGATGCTTCTATCCTAGCGGGATTGCTGGCCGAACGGTTAGCAGCGATCGCACCTCCCGGATTAGAACGAGTTTTCTTTGCTAATTCCGGCACAGAAACCGTCGAGGCTGCCATTAAATTCAGCCGCTACGCCACCGGACGCAGCAAAATTGTTTACTGTCAGGGAGGCTACCACGGGTTAACCATGGGTTCCCTTTCCGCCACCGGCGATCCCCATTATCGCCAGGGATTTGGGCCTTTTGTCGCCGATTTTGAGGAAATTCCCTTCGGCGATCTGGCTGCGCTCGAAAAAGCTCTAATTAACCAAGAAGTAGCGGCTTTTATTACCGAACCGATCCAAGGTCACGGAGTGAGAATTCCCGAACCGAACTATCTCCCCGCAGCGGCTGCCCTTTGTCGTCGTTACGGCACTCTTTTTGTGGCCGATGAAGTGCAGACCGGTTTGGGCCGGACTGGCAAAATTTGGGCAGTGGAACATTGGGGGGTAGAACCGGACATTTTATGTGTTGCCAAGGCTCTTTCGGGCGGTTTTGTGCCAGTGGGAGCGGTTCTCTGTCGTCGCTGGATCTTCGATCGAGTATTCGATCGCATGGATCGTTCTGTGGTTCACGGTAGCACTTTTGGTAAAAATAATCTGGCCATGGCCGCCGGTATTGCCACTTTACAGGTGATTGAAGAGGAAAAATTAGTCGAGCGATCGGCCGTAATCGGTCAACAAATTATCGCAGAACTACGGCCCCTCGTAGATCAGTACGAATGTTTGCAGGAAGTGCGGGGATTGGGGATGATGATCGCCTTGGAATTTGCCGAGCCGAGCAGTTGGTCACTAAAAGCCGCCTGGAAAATGCTAGAAACCGCCAATAAAGGGCTATTTTCCCAGTTAATCGTCGTTCCCCTCTTTACCCGCCATCAAATTCTCTCGCAGGTTTCCGGCCACGGCATGAATATCATCAAGTTTATCCCCCCCCTCACCCTCTCCGATGAGGATTGCCGTTGGCTTGTCACCGCCGTTAAAGATGTGGTGGCTGATGCACACCGCTTCCCAGGGGCCGCTTGGGAATTCGGTAAAACCTTGGCCAGCCAAGCTATCCGCCAAAAAACCGCTAAAAAATAGTTAATATGTCCAGTTTGTTTCATCCCCTCTGCGGTAGCAACCTTAGCACTCTCCTTCGTTTGTTTTTGACCAATGGCGGCATTAATCGCCCCAATTTGGCCCCAGCAACCCTGGCGCTGGCAGTTACCCTGGCGCGACTGCCTTTTTCTACCCTAGAACGAATTTTAATGACAGGGTTTTATGAGCGCGGCGTACAGGTAAAAGCACCCATTTTTATTGTCGGCTATTGGCGCAGCGGCACGACCCATCTCCACAATTTACTCGGTCAATCGGAGCATTTTGGCTATATTTCGCCCCTAGCGGTGGGATTACCCTGGGATATCCTCGGCATCGTCCGCTTATTTCAACCGCTGCTAGAATTGGCCCTACCTAGCGATCGCCATGTGGATAACGTCGCCGTTACTCCCGATTCCCCCCAAGAAGACTCGATCGCCCTAGCCAGCATGATCCCCCTTTCCTACTACCATGGTTTATACTTTCCCCAACGTTTTCAGTATCATTTCCAGCGAGGGGTTTTTTTTCAAGGCTGCAGCGAGAAAGAAATCGCCACTTGGCAGCGTTGGCATACTCATCTATTAAAAAAAGTTTCCATACATCAAAAAGGCAAACAATTACTAATCAAAAACCCCGTTTATACGGCACATATTGCCAAATTGCGAGCTATCTGGCCCGATGCTAAATTTATTCATATCTACCGCAATCCCTATCTAGTTTTTCCCTCAACCCGTCACTTTTTTACCCGCATCCTACCGGAACTAGCACTACAATCCTACGATAATTTATCCACGGATGAAATCGAGCAGGTAATTCTGAAAAGTTATCCCTCAATGCTTAATTCTCTCCTGCGAGATAGTGTCGATTTACCCGCCGATAGTTTTGTAGAAATTCGTTTTGAAGATTTAGAAAAAGACCCCCTAGCACAAATCGAGAAAATTTACGATCAACTGCAACTTCCCGACTTAAAAATATCCAGGCCTCGCTTTGAGAAATATATCGCCAGTCTGCAAGGATATAAAAAAAATAATTATCCCCCAGATGCAAAAGCGATCGAGTTAGTCGAATCCCATTGGCTACCATTTATTCAACGTTGGAATTATTTCTAGTCATCAGCTTTTTCAGTTATCAGTTATCAGTTATCAGTTATCAGTCATAAGTTATCAGTTATCAGTTATCAGTTATCAGTTATCAGTCACAATTCATAATTCATAATTCATAATTCATAATTCATAATTCATAATTCATAATTCATAATTCATAATTCATAATTCATAATTCACAATTTAGTATGAAATATCTTAAATTTATCTTTCTGGGTTTAGGTTTTGTTTTACTAGGGGTAATTTTACGCCAAACCAATCTACAAGAAGTTTGGCAACAAATCACCCTAGTCGGTTGGTGGGGAATGACAGTAGTGATTATTTTTTATTTCCTAGAATTCCTCACCGATGTTTTTACTTGGCAACTAACTTTTAAAAGCATTCCTATCCAACCTCGATGGACAATTCGCCTA
Source organism: Microcystis sp. M083S1 (assembly GCF_020246405.1). Taxonomy (NCBI): domain Bacteria; kingdom Bacillati; phylum Cyanobacteriota; class Cyanophyceae; order Chroococcales; family Microcystaceae; genus Microcystis; species Microcystis sp. M083S1. The sequence goes on along the minus strand of NZ_JADBTB010000188.1, from coordinate 64,039 downwards.
TTATTAATTTACATGGTAGGGGCAGCCTTTAATCGCGTGACTCCCTTCGCTTCTTTGGGAGGAGAAGGTTTTAAAGCAGTGATGTTAAAAACTCACTATCAGATTAGCTATAAAGAAACCAGTGCCTCGATTATTCTGACCAAGACATTAAATACTGCTTCCCTTGTCTTCTTTGCAATTATCGGTTTTTTTCTGCTCCTCGCTTCCCCAAAATTTTCTAATTCTTTTAAAACTTTTACCGGATTAAGTCTCGCTATATTCTCCAGTTGTATCCTGATATTTTTCTTGATTCAGCGATTCCGTTTATCCTCCCGAATAGTTAATCGATTAGGTCATTCTTTTTTATGCGATCGCCTAGCTAAACCTTTAGAAAATCTTCGCAGTGTCGATGATCGTTTAGGGGAATTTTACCGGAATCTGCCCCTATTTAGAAATGGCTTGATCGTCGGTTTTCTCAATTGGCCCCTCGGAGTTTTAGAAATCTATGTTTTAATGCAACTTCTCCAACATCCGATCACTTTTGCCGATGCTTGGTTATTTGATTCCGTTGCCCAATTAGTGCGCGCTGGAACCTTTTTTATTCCCGCTAATATCGGTACTTTAGAAGGTTCTTTAGTGCTGCTGGGTGCTTCTTTAACCGGTAGTCTAGAATTAGGTTTAGCGATTTCTGTAATTCGCCGGGTTAAAGATATTCTCTGGATTATCTTAGGTTTGTTGATCTGGTGGTTATTTTCCCTAAGACCGACTTTACCCGATCGCCCTTCAAAATAATCTCAATCAGTCAACTGCCGATTATTCATCCTGTAATTTTTCGCGCACATTGCGAACAATCCGCGATAATTCAGTCTTTTCATCGACGCTAATTTTAGTCGGAGAACCACTAATAATCCGCTCGTAATTGCGGAAAGAATCCTTGATATCCGCCCCATCCTGACTGATAGTATATTCACGAATCCCTTTATCGTGCCAAGAACCGCGCATCTTAAAGACGTTAATCGCTCGCGACATTTCGCCGCGAATTTCCACATACTGCAACATTAAAATCGTGTCGGTAATCGTAGAAATATGGGATTCGGTGATCGAGTGCGCTCCCATAAATTGGTCGGTGGTATTGGTGAAAAATCCCGTAATTTCCTCCTGTTTGGCGTATCCTGTCACCCCGATCACAAATTGCCGAAAAGCATTATTTGTCACCCCCCGCGCGAGTGCCGATAGAGAATCAATAGCAATACGAGAGGGTTTAAATTCCGAGATTTCCGACTTAATCATCTGTAAATGGTCTTCTAATCCCGCCGATTCGGGGTAAGAACACAATAATTTTAATAATCCCTTGCGTTCCATCTCCTCAAAATCGATCCCCCAAGAAGAGGCATTTCGGGACAATTGGGCGCGAGATTCTTCATAAGCGAACAAAATCGCCCGCTCACCGCGCCTACAGCCTTCTTCTAGAAATTTACTGACTAAGAGAGTTTTACCCGTACCGGTTGCTCCTGTGGCCAAAATAATCGAATCCTTGAAAAAACCGCCTCCACACATATCATCGAGGGTTTTTACTCCCGAAGAAATGCGGACATTAGAAGAGCGCTGAGTTAAACGCATGGCTCCGAGGGGGAAGATATTAATGCCATCATTGGTGATAGTAAAGGGATATTCCCCCTTCATGTGGGTTGTTCCCCGTAATTTGAGGATTTCCGCGGTTCTGCGTCGCCTTTCTCCCTCTAGCACGTTCCGCATAATTACCACATTATCAGAGACAAATTCCTCTACACCAAAACGCGCCACCGCTCCGTATTCTTCGATACGTTCCGTGGTCATAATTGAAGTCACTCCTAATAATTTTAACCTGGCGACGAGCCGAAAAATTTCCCGCCGCACCACTGACACCGCTTCGTACTGCTGAAAAACAGCAGTTACAGAGTCAATTGATACCAGTTTTGCTTTATATTTGGTAATTGCGTATTGAATGCGCTCGATCAGGGCCGAAAGATCAAAACTACCCACCACCTCTTGACCTTCCGGATCCGGAGAAGCATCGAGAATAAATAACTTACCCTGGTCAATTAATTCTTCTAAATCCCAACCAAAACTATAGGCATTTTGGATGATATCGGTGGGAGATTCTTCAAAAGTAACAAACAGGCCCGGATAGTCAAAATACTTGATCCCGTGGTAGAGAAATTGAACGGCAAGCAGGGTTTTTCCCGTGCCAGAAGTGCCACTCACTAAGGTAGTTCGCCCCATGGGTAAACCACCGTGAGTGATCTCATCAAAGCCTTCAATTAGGGTTCTAATTTTGCGAACACCTTTCGGTTTAATCGGTGGATTTGCTTGGCTATTAGAGTTAGATTGAGTCATTATTTATCCAGCGAGTATTTAAAGAGTAGGATTTTTATCTAATTTTTCCACAGAAACATATCGGGACTGACTAGACACTTTACACTATCTTGATTGCCATTGACTCTTGACTTTCCCATAGACGTACTAGATTACGCCCCGATCATTTCTCCTTCAATAAATATAACCCGTCTAATCACCTATTGCCGAAGGCCTAGCCATCATTTTCTCGTTCGCGAATTTCCTCGTACAGTAAGTCTAACCCGATTAGAACCTTCTCTCGATCGGACAAATCACCGATAATTTTCCGCACTGGGGGAGGGAGGACTTTCGCAAGGGTAGGAGTGGCGAGAATCTTGTCTTCCTCCGCTAGTTGCGGGTTTTTCAGCACGTCAATCACCTTGAGCGCATAAACTCCCTGAAATTCCTCTTCTAGGATATTTTTCAGGGTTTTTAAGGCTCGCACGGAGTTGGGGGTGTTCCCGGCGACGTACAGTTTTAAAACATAGGTTTTTTTAAAGACGCTCATAGGTTAGGATCAAAGGGGCTGGGGATATGAGTTCATCGCTATTTGTCTGGGATATTTTAGTCTATTCCCAATAATAAATCATAAGGGATATCCTCGCGAGGTATGGAACGACGGTACATTTCCCCTAGGTGAGCAAGGATATCAATGAGAGCGAGACGATAATCTAGGAGAATTTCCTCACTTCTGCCTTCTAATTTTAACTGTTGGGAAAATTCATCCATTAACTCCATGTGAATTTCCAGAATTTGCGACACTGAGAGATCGGTAAAAAAGACATTATTAACCAACTCATCGATCGCTTGATTAATCGGATAATCCTGTTGGAAGTAATTTAAAATAATCTCCCGATAATCTGCTCTTACTTCCCGCAGTAATTCTTTTTTTTCCTCCGGGGCAAGATTGCGATAAAATAGCTGCGGGTTGCGTTTGTAGTAAACACCTAAATAGCCGAGTCTTTCTTTTAATTTTTCCGCTAAACGGCGCTGTTGTAGGAGGAGAAAACTGTGATTATTTGCCACGGGATTTGGTTGGTTAACAATCGTGGTACGCTCGGAAAAAGAGCAATTAGGAGCTAAATGGAGAAATCTAGCGATCGCTTGGTCGATGACGGAGGTGATGCTGTCTAATTCGTTGACGGTAATTTGTAATTCGGCACTATGATAGAGACAGGTGGGAGAGTCATTCGTCTCGGCAGTGATGTTCTTGTCAGCGACAATGATCACTACTGGCAGCAAAATCCCCCCTTCGTAGAGTTGATTAAAAGTCGGCTGTAGGGAAGGGTGAAAGACCACCAGCAAACAATCGATTTTTTCCTTCTGTGCCTCGATATTAGCCAGTAATTCGCTAGAAGACGACCCTAGGGTTAGATGATAGCGTTCATTAGCCAATAAAGCCGTCAAAGAATTAACCAGCCCCGGGGGTGAACTCACTCCCGTCAAGGGTGGGTCCGTTGGGACAAAAGCATAAATAGTCAGTCTCGGAGGCAACGTTTTCTCACCCGCAAGGTAGATAGAAAATAACAAACTATAGGTTAGACTTTCTCTGTTGAGAAGACAACCCCCTCGCCATCAGATCGGGGAAGTTAAAGTTAACTTTGCTTTTTGGCAGTGGGTATTGTAGTTAATTGTAATCAATGGAGCGGTCTTCTAGATGAGCGAGCGTCATAATCAAGGTAAATTAAAGTTCTAGGACTACTAATAGTTTGGCCATCAGTTTGTTAATTATGCCCTAAAGTTACCGCCACCGCCCACCCAATTATACTAAATCCAGTTATCAAAGACTGATTATCTATTTCTCTTTTGCCTTGTGCATGAGTGCCTTTTGCCTGTCCTGATATGTAGCCTATACTCAACGGATTTAGTATTATCCCCATGCCTAGCGTTACCCTCAGCCTCCATCACTTTAATCAATCCGTTACTACCTGTGAATTAATTATTGACAGGGCCAGTCTTTTAGATTTAATTAACAGGGGCAATCCAGAAGCGATCGTGGTGGTGGATGAGAGGTATTGTCCCCTAGGACTGATTGAGAGTCAAGCCCTGATCGCTTACCTCCTCTATCAGCAACAGCACCCCGAAACTAGAAACCCCTCCTCCAACTGTCTGGATCTGAGCGGTTGGCTGCGCCCGATTATCCCTCTTGACGCTCGCATGGCCGTGAGTGAGTTTCTGACAACCCTGACGGGAGAAGCGATCGCCCTAGCCCCCATTTTAGTGGATGCTCAGGGCAAACTGTTAGGACGCCTAGACACGGGCAAACTTCTCCAATTTTGTCTCGGGCGCTCGATTCTCGATGATCCCCCTCCGCAGCCCCGCATCAGCGATCGCATTACCCCCCCCCGCAGCGATCGTCCTCTGAAATTTCTGGAACAATTACCGCTGCCGCTGCTGCTCTACAGTCCAGAAGCGGGAATTTTATACCAAAATCAGGCTTGGTGTCAACAAATCGGGGCAGCTTTCCCCGCTAATATCGATAACTCTCCCTTTGCTTTAGTTAATGACCCCTTAACCCTCCCATCCCCCACTCCCCCCCTGTTTCCCCAACGTCTAGAAACAGTGACATCGGGTTTAACCAAGACTTGGCGCCTGTTGTCCGTGCCGTTAAATTGGGCGGATAATTATCCCTTGATCGAGAAAGCTTCGGGACTGTGGTTACTGTTAGCCACCGATATCACGGAACAACAGCAATATTGTCAGGAATTAGCGGTTAAAAATGCCGATCTAGTCCATTTAAATCGTCTTAAGGATGAATTTCTCGCCTGTGTTAGCCATGAGTTTAAATCGCCCCTCACCGCCGTGATCGGTCTCTCCAGTCTGCTGCGGGAACAAAAAATCGGTGAACTTAACCCCCGACAGTCCAAATATGCCGATTTAATCTATCGCAGCGGTCGCCAGTTGATGGCTTTGGTCAATGATCTCCTCGATTTAACCCGCCTAGAGACAGGACAACTACAATTAACTTTCACTAGAGTCAAAATCGATCGCCTCTGTCAACGGGTCTACGATATCATCGTCGATAAGTATCCCCAACGTCTCGATCTCCCCAGCAGCTATCGTCTTGACATCGAATCCGGGTTAGATTATGTTCTGGCCGATGAAGCCCGTTTGCAACAGATGTTAGTGCATTTGTTAGATAATGCGGTAAAATTCACCATTGATGGCGGTAATTTGGGCATTAAAGTTAATCGTTGGGAAAATTGGCTGGCTTTTACCGTCTGGGATACGGGGATCGGTATTCCAGAAGAATCCCAGCATCTGATTTTTCAGAAATTCCAACAGCTAGAAAGTCCTTTCACCCGTCAATTTGAGGGTGCGGGTTTAGGTTTAGTCCTCAGCCAAAAATTGGCACGCTGTCACGGTGGTGATCTATCCTTTGTCTCCAAAGCTCGGGAAGGCAGTCAATTCACTTTACTGCTGCCAGTTCATCCCCAAGGTGCAGACCAAGAGTCCGCCACTCCCCAGCGTCTGGTGTTAGTGGTGGAAGCTAATCCCCAAGTTATCGAACAGTTTGTCGATCGCTTGAGTGAATTGGGATTAAAAGCCATTATCGCCCGTAGCGGCACTGAGGCGATCGAAAAAGCCCGTCAGTTAAAACCCCGTTGTGTTTTTCTCAATCCTAATTTACCCCTCTTGTCCGGTTGGGATGTGTTAACGCTGCTCAAATCCCATCCCCAAACCAAAGAGATAAAAGTTATTGTCACCGCCGCCGATTCCGAGCGCAACCGCAGTCAACAGCAAGGGGCCGATAGTTTTCTGGTTCCTCCGATCACCTCGGCAGCCCTGCAAGCTTGCCTAAATCTGACCGGTTCTCCCGTTACTAGCCGAAAACGGCGCACTGCTCCGACTCTGCTGCGTTTACACGGTCATTATGCCCCCAATTTCTCCGATTTATCTTCCTTTAGCTGGATTTGGAATAATCAATTAGTTCGGGAAAATTATCGTTTTATCGAGGCCGATAGTTGCGAACAGGCGGAACTTTTAGCCACTGTCTGGGAGGTGGACGCTATCTTAATCGATAGTTCGATCGCAGAAGATTTATACTCTTATCTGCAAACCTTGAGCCAGTCGGAAACCCTCGCTAATTTACCCCTAGTCACCCTTGATGTGGCTGTCACCGAGGTGGCCAATCAAATCCCCGGTTTAGCCGTTTTTCCCTGTTTGGCCCCCCCAACGGAAAACCGCATCGAACAGCTATTAAAGGTGATCGAGACTGCTGATCTGGCTTTTTCTCGCCACAAAGAACAGTAAAGGTAAGTCAGGCAAGTCTTGGGAATACAAGCAATGTCGATGCTCTAGCCCGATTTTCCCCAGAAGTTGGCGCTAAAGCGTAACTACAAACCTTAACTCAACCTAGAGATTATTAACTCAATTTTCTCAAAAAAATCGACCAGCCGTTAGGTGAGAAAAAGAGAAGAACCGAGAACATTAACGCACCCTACAAATTAAGATGGTGCGTTACGGCGCGATCATAATTTAATTAGGGCTTGCTGAAAAAGTTTTTCGTGGGGGTAGGGTGTGGGGTGTGGGGTGTAGGGTTTTACCGATTTTGAGGGGGTCAATTACCTAATTTTCAGGGAAAAAGTCCCTGAATTTTCCACCCGATCACTCCCATATTTGGTACTTTTTGATTGACAAAAAGTCTAAAAGTCTTATTTAGTTATTCCAAATTGTTGCAAAATTAATAAATCTTGATCGCCTGTAATTAAAAAGTCAGCTTGACTATCTTTGGCTAAGGCTAAAAGGTAGTTATCTTTAGCGTTTCTACAGATATTAATTTTTGATTTAGTCTCAATACATAACCCAATTATGTTTAAAAGCTCAAGTAACTCTTGAACTTTTCTTTGGGAAAAATGCTTTTGTAATTTTGGTCTTTTGGTAACAAGGTTAATCTCATTAAGTAGCTGTGGAGAAAAAATCGGCACAAGAGTTTTTTCAATCAGTAGATATTTTAAACTAGCTAACTGTTTACCAATAAGAAAGCTAATCCAAAGGTTAGTATCAATAATAACTTTAATCGGTGGCTTGTTGTCCATAAATTTCAGCCCTAACTTCCTCCACTTCTTCGGTAATTGTCTCTAGGGAAAGCTCATCAGTTTTAAAGGTTTCTAAAAGTTGGGTTAATTTTTGATTTAAAGTTTCTTTTTCGAGTTCTTTACTGAGTTTTATTTTGTCACTTTCTGGGAGTTGTTTAACCAAATCTAAAATCTGGTCAAAGTTTAAGGTTAGTTGGTAAGTTTTTTGGTTCATTTTCTCAAATTATTGTTTATTGATAAAGTTTAATTGCTCGCAGTGCATACTCAAAACAACGTTCCCGAATATCTATTTGTTTCTTCTATTCTTTTTGATAATTCATAATTCATAATTCAAAAGAAAAGTCCGGTTCAGCCTCTATACAACCGATAAAGTCAGACCAATCTTCTGTTCGCTGCTCTTTCATTTCCTGTGGGTTGGGAGAATATCGTTTTTTGAGAATATCTACAAGTTCAAGAATAGTCTGTTGTGCGTCGGGGGGAAGGGACGCAATATCTTCTTCAATTGTTTCTAGGTTTATCATTGTCATTGTTTAAATGCGCGACAGCTTATTCTCATTGTAGCAAATTACTGAAACAATTAGGCTGAAACTAATTCAAATTTAACCTTTATTTTTAGGGCTGTAGCGATGAGATTTAGCAACAAAAAAGAGTTTCCTTCATAGTCAGCATTTTCTAAGGCTTCAATAATAGATTCATCAGTATTAATTAATTCTGCTAAAGCTTTTGTTGAAAGATGATGTGTTTCCTTAATCTTAAATATTTTTCTGGCTACTTCGTCATCAATACGAGCCTTTTCTAATTCTAATTGACGTTCTGGATTATTAGCATAATAACGTTGGTAAAGAATTTGTAAGCCATCGGCTGTCGTTTGGTGTGTATTCATATCAACTCCTGAAAATAGGTGTGTAATTCGGGATTTTTTTCAAATTTAGCTTTGTTTTTAATTGCTTGCTCGATTTCCAGTGGTAGAACTTCTTTTTCTTTAATTATACCATGACAAATGACCACAGCTTTGTTTTTATAAAAGAAATAAAGAATTCTATAATTTATTCCTTTAAAATTAACTCTCAATTCATAAATTTTGTCCCGCAAAAAGTCTGCTTCTGGTCTGCGTAATTCATATCCTAGTTCTGCCAGTCTTTGTAATTTGATAAAGCATTTGTTTTGAGCTTTGCCAGGAAGACTATCAAGCCATTCTATAATTGGTATATTACCTCTTTCATCTTGGTAAAAAATAAGTTGTATTTTTGGCATATTAAAGCTTTTATATATGTGAGTTTTCTAACAAATGATAAATTAAATAGTGTCAAGTATCGAGTTCCCCAAAAGCTGATGTTTCCGTGAGCAAAACTCCTAAAATTAGACTTGACAAAAGACCTGAGATCGTTATATTCTACAGGTAACAAGCTTTTAAACGAGAGAGCCACGCCCCACGCACCAATTATATCATTCATTCTACCTGAATATCAAACAAGAACTAGAAACCTGTTACTAGGGAGAGATTACTGCGGGGGGATATTCGGTAGCAGTTAAATAATCATAATAAAAACCACTCCAGACACAGTGGCGGCTCTTGTCGGGTGCGTTAGTGATAGCGTAACACACCAATTTTCTTAAGATGGTGCGTTACGGCGCGGTAATAGTTTAATTATTAACAAATTTCCTTCAAATACGCGCAAACACGCACCCTACAAGCTACTAACAAGGATCATTTTGACTCGTTGATTAAGGGCAGTGGCAATTTTTTGTAGCATTATTAGGGGATTGTCTTGATAGTCAGCGTCTTCTATATCTTCAATAACGGATTGCTCAACATGGATTAGGTCGGCTAGTTGTTGTTGAGTTAATCCAGCATTCATACGAGCGTCATAAATCAATTGTGCGATTTCTGAGTTGAGGGATTCTAGGGCAATTTGTTCTTTGATTGTGGGATCGTCTGCAATCATTTGGTGAATGATTTTTACGGCATCTGTGGTTTTAGGCATTGTTTATTTCTCCTTGATAAGTATGAAGTTCTGGATTTTGTTTAAATTGTGCTTTTCTTTGGATAATTCTCTCGATGTCTTGTGAGGGAACGGCGGAAGTTTTTTTGATAAGAGCATGACCAATAATTGCTATATTTTGACCATGATAAAAATAGAGGATTCGATATTGTATGGTTCCCTGTTTGGCTCTAAGCTCCCAGATATCATTTCTGAGATAATCGGCAGCAGGGCGGTGCAGTTCATGGCCTTGTGCGGCAAGTTGTTCGATTTTGATTATACATTTGGCAAATCCTTTTTTATCAGTTTTGAGTAATTTCTGAAGCCACTCAACAACGGGTGAGATGCCTTCTGCTTCTTGATAAAAGATGATTTTTGTCTTTGGCACGTTTCTTTTTAAATAGTATGCGATGAAAAATCAATAAATGCAATCAGGTGATGGTTATGGGTATCGAATTGCTGGATAGCTCATAACCTCGTTGAAAAGAATTATGCGATCGCCCCTTGTTTATCTCCTAAATTAAACTTAGAAATTCCGCGATAATAGACATCAACATCGTTAAGTATCGAGTTCTGTGAAAAGCTGATGTTTACGGGAGCAAAATCCCTCAAATTAGACTTGACAAAAAACCTGAGATCGTTATATTCTACAGGTTACAAGCTTTTACACGAAAGAGCCACACCCCACGCACCAATTCTATCATTCATTCTGCCTGAATATCAAACAGGAACTAGAAACCTGTTACTAGGGAGAGATTACTGCGGGGGGATATTCGGTAGCAGTTAAATAATCATAATAAAAACCACTCCAGACACAGTAGCGGCTCTTGTAGTGGACTGTTTCAACTAAAATAGGGCAATAGATTTCGGCTTAAAGTCTTAGATTATAGAATTTATAGCATTTTTCTAATACACCAAATTAGCTGAAACAGTCCAGTAGGGTGCGTTAGTGATAGCGTAACGCACCAATTTTCTTAAGATGGTGCGTTACGGCGCGATCATAGTTTAATTATTAACAAATTTCCTTTAAGTACGCGCCTAACGCACCCTACAAGCTACTTAACGGTGTTAACTCCCTACAAGAATTTAATTGGAAACACCTAATTCTTTTAGTCTATCCAGAGAGTTTTGATACCAGGTTTGATTATTTTGTTGTCGATGAAGTTGGGATGCTTGGCGAAAATCCTTAATTGCCTTTTCATTGTCATTTAATTCTTTGTATATTAAACCGCGATTATAGTAGGGAACAGCAAAGTCAGGATTGAGTTTAATTGCTTGATTGTAGTCGGCAATCGCCCCTTGTTTATCTCCTAAATTATACTTAGCCCATCCGCGATTATTGTAGGGAAAAGCAAAGTTGGGATTGAGTTTTATCGCTTGATTGTAGTCCGCAATCGCCCCTTGTTTATCTCCTAAATTATACTTAGCCCATCCGCGATTATTGTAGAAATCAGCATCATCAGGATTGATTTGAATTGCTTGATTGTAGTCCTTGATCGCTCCTAGTTTATCTCCTAAATTAGACTTAGCACTTCCGCGATCATAGTAGGCATTAGCATAGTCAGGATTGATTTGAATTGCTTGATTAAAGTCCTTGATAGCCCCTTGATTATCTCCTAAATTATACTTATCAACTCCATTATTATAGTAGGCTACAGCATCGTCAGAATTGAGTTTGATCGCTTGATTTTGATCCGCAATCGCCCCTTGATTATCTCCTAAATTATAATTGCCTATACTGTAAATTGCTAGTCCGATCACCCCCCCAAATACAATCATCCCAATGCCGTTATATAGCCATTTACGTCTAGTTATTCCTGATGGATTCTTAATTTTTCTCTGAGGAGGAGGTGAAACGGGGGGAGGTTGTACTACAGTTCTACTTGAAGGAGGATTATTCAACACTGTCAGAACTTCTGAAGCTGATTGATAGCGCTGACTAGACTTATCTTCTAACATCTTGTTGAGGAGATTCGCTAAAAAATCACTAATTGATCTTTTTTGCGATTTTAATACCGATTGCCATAACCATCGCCGCTGATCCACAGCATAGACTGGATCTGGCAAATTATTGTTACTTTGGGGGAAACATCCTGTTAATAAACGGACACAGGTAGCGGCTAAACTATATAAATCACTAGCGGCGACTGCACTGCCCATGATATGTTCATAAGCAGCATAACCCGGAGTATATAAACCTGTCCCCATTTGGGAGGTTTGCTCTTTAATTCCCCCAAAATCAATTAACATCAATTTACCGTCACTCCGACGACGCATCAGATTATCCGGTTTGATGTCACGATGGATCAATCCTTTAGAATGGAGATAGACAAGGACTGGTAATAATTGCTGTAATATTTCCTTGATTTTCTGTTCACTAAATCTTCCTTCTCTTTGATACTCTTGAAGCAGGGTTTCTCCTTCAATAAACTCCTGCACTAAATAGAGGGAGTTCCCCTGAGAGAAATAATCATAAACGGTGGGAATTTGTTCGTGTTTTAATTCGTCTAATTTTTCCGCTTCTCTTTGAAATAACTCCTTAGACTTCTCCAGAGCAGCTCCCTGCATTTGAGCAATAAATTTTTTAATAACCCGGGGTTTGCGATTAAAATTCAAGTCCTTAGCTTGATAAGTTCTACCGAATGCGCCTTCGCCTAATACTCCGACAATGAGATAACGGCTATGAAAAGAATATGATTGGCTAGTTTGGCTTAAATTTCCGCCACATCCTTGACAATAGCTATAATGAGTCGGATTTTGAGGATGGGAACATTCGGGATTGAGACAGTAGAGGATACTCATAAATCATCTGGAGAAATTTGATTAAGTACCTAAAAAAAATTGATGATCTCATCGAGAGAAGATGTGTAGGCTCCCTTAAGCGGTCACAAATCCCGTCAAAAAACCAAAATTAACAATCCGCCGTAACGCACCAATTCTATCATTAATTCTACCTGAATATCAAACAGGAACCAGAAGCCTGTTCCACGGCAGTGGAAGTTAGGGGTTGCTAACAGGGGGAACAGTGATGACAAAGCGGATGACAGTTCCGATAACTGCTGTTGCCAAGATGGTGATTAATGCCCAAATTTGGGCTTTCTGGGAGCCTTTAATCTCTTTTAAATCACCTTGTAATGTGTTGAATTCTCCCTGTAATGCCTTGAGGTCTCCCTTTACTTCGGCCTCGAATCTGACTTGAACAATCCTGATCTCTGTGACATCTTTCTGGAGCGCGTCTAGCTTCTGATTGGTCTCTTTAAGATTCTGATTAATCTGGTCTAGGATTTTTCCTAAATCGGTTTCGATGGTGAGGCCGCTCATGGGTTAGACTCCTAATTAATTGGTGCTGTTGTTTCTGACTTAGATTTCAGGGTTTGAACAAATTGTAAAACTTTTTGTTGCTTTTCCAGTGTCAGTTCTCGCCATTGTTCAAGTATTTCTTCTTCTTTACCCATAAATACCTCGCTCTTCAATTATGAATTGTTGGGTTTTGAGCAAGGCTCATTAATAAAAACCACTCCAGACACAGAGGAAACAAAGATCATATCATTTTGGGTTTGCGGTGGACGTTGTAGAATAGAGAAAACCTACTACGCTGATAGATACCATGCCCTCTCCTGCTATTACCACGATCATCAAGATGGTTGAGTCTCTGCCTGATGAGCTTCAAGAGCAGTTAGTAGAGTACGTTCGAGCTTATATTGCAGAAATTGAAGAAGAAAAACGATGGGATCAGTCGTTTAAACAGACGAAGAATAATCTAGTCGCAGCAGCCCAAAAAGCCAAAGAAGAGATTGCAGCAGGATTGTCCGCACCGAGTTGATTTTCCTTGAGGATGTTTATGGTGATAACTTTAGCACTCCTAGCCTGTGTTAGCCGAGCGCCTAACGGACTATAAATTACATAGCATAGCGACTTTTTTCGGAAGTATCAAAGCGAGCAAGCGTAATTTTTTTGGCGAGGATAGAAGTTTTTCGAGGCAAAAAAACAGAACGTTGCCGGAAATATTCGCCAAAATATTGACGGTAGAGAGGACAACTGACTCGGCAAAACTTACCTTGTCGGTGAATTAGTCCGAGACTTTCTAGGTGAAAAGCTGCCATTAAATCAATTTCTATGTCTTTTTCCGCCATCACCACCTTAGCAAAGATAGCCGCTAAATTGCCCTTTAAGTATTGCAGATGCCAAAGTAAACGTTTAAGATGGCCTGCAAAAATATTATTTTCCTCGCCGATAGAAGTAGCCAAAATGCTTTCTAGGCTACAATTACCCCGAGCAAGATGATAGCAAGCAAGACGAATTAAATAGGGATTACCCCCTAGAAATATCCGTAATTTTTCGCAGTCAAAATTCTGATCTAATCCCTGTCTTTGACTTAATTCTCGTACTTGTGCGCTGGTAAAATTAGGCAATTCGATCGGTAAACCAAGACTAAAAGGAGATTGATAGATATCTGAGGTTTTATCAAGCTCCTGTGCAGGGGAATAGGCAACAATTAAACGTAATTTTTGCCAGAGAGGTTTGTTTTTGCCTTCCTCGTGCCAGAGGTGCAGAATACTAAAAAATTCTTCCCTTAGCTGTGGATAGGGTAAAAGATATTCAAGATCATCAAAGGCAAGCACTAAAGGGCGATCGAGATGGGAGAGAATATGCTTTTCTAGATAGATTTTACAGTTAATTTTACCCCCCAGGAAGTCATCCCAATCCTGTGGGAGATGATTATCTAAATCTAACTGGCGACTAATACTAACACAAAGCCAACGCAGCCAGTGATTTAAATCTTGAAAAATTGAGCTTTCTGCTAACCGAAAACTGAAATAAAGTGTATGGTATTGCTGTTGTTGAGCATAATTAATAATTCTGGCCATCAGGGAGGTTTTTCCCATTTTTCTGGGTGCGTTAATCCGGATAAGACTCCCCCCGCGCAATATCTCTTGATAACAAGTCTGTTCTAGATTATTTCTGTTGATATACAAGGGGGAATCGAGGGGGACTTGTCCCTCTGGTAATTCAGCCAATAGTTGAGGATTAATACTATTAGTTTCTGGTAAGTTAGGACGATAATAATCGCTATTTTCTAGAGTTAAATTAAAGGCTTGAAAACAATGTTTCAGGGTTTTTTTATCCACTCCCGATTCACAAGCGAATACCTTCATCAGAGTATCTACCCCTAAAAGAGTTTTCTCGCTGAGGACTTCTAGGGTGAAGCGACGACCGCAATTATCCCGATATTCCGCTTCTTGTTTAGCAGTAAGTAATTTTTCTAGTCCCGTGGTGGTGAGGATAACCCCGCGTCTGCGGCGCTGTTTTTCCGGTTTTTCCATGATATTTTTTCCCTGTCCTGAACCCAAACTCTGCACCTCTAGAGGTTTTGAGTTTCCTATAGACTTCTCCTCAACAGGGAAACAATCAATTCCGTAATTTTACTGGTTTAGCCATCAAAAAGCTAGGAAAAATAACCAGACCACTTATTTTCTTCCCCGTCCGAGTTATTTCTGGGATGGGGGTAAATCTTAGCCTACTTGCTGACGATAGCTATTCATTTCTAGGCTATCTTCCCCATAAAGATCCTCAATGTGTTCATGACAACAATCGATCGCAAATTGCTCAAATTCTCCCGGTTCAATTTGATACATTTTGGCAAAAATATCGGGTTGAACACGACAAAATTCTGGTCTCTGGTCATAAATGGTACAGAGACGGGTTTGGCGATCAAAGTGTATACACCAACCTTCTTCCCCAACCATGCTGAGATATTGACTTAATTGTGCGGGAGTCAGATATTCTTCTAAGTCAGGACGCTCGTCGGGATTTAGTTGACAACAAGCTCCACAATTTTTAATACATTTCCAATTGGCCATATAACCGCTGTGCTGCGATGAATTAATCCTAGTACCTACTGACTAGCTTACTAGCAAATAGTCCCAATTTTGCCTTCCAGCAACAATTCCCCTCAATAGTTTTAATCTCAACCTGCGATCAAGAGTGAAAGCTTGACGAGGCAAGAATCTAATAAAATGGGCGTTGTAAGGGTCGAACTTACGGCATCCTGCTTGTAAGGCAGGCGCTCTACCACTGAGCTAAACGCCCGAATCAATTTCGCACTTTCTCAGCATAACATATATTTTCAAAAAAGTATATTATTTTTTTGAGCGAGTTAATTTTTTTCCGATGCCCTCTGGTCGAACTCACGATCGCATTACCCTAATTTTGCTGCCACCGATTGCGGGGGCGAGTTTTTTGGTCAGTGGCAGTGGTAAATTAACCCTGTTACTCTTGGCCAGTTATTTGTTTAGCGGATTCCTGTTTGGACCAGATCTTGACATCCACTCGGTACAGTACAAACGTTGGGGTTATCTGCGCTGGTTGTGGCTACCCTATCGTTCCATGATCCGTCATCGCGGTTGGTTATCCCACGGTTTATTGATCGGCACAATTTTTCGGTTATTTTACTTCGGTAGTTTTCTTTTACTAGCGGCGATCGTCATCATTCCGCTCCTGCAAAGTTTCTGGGGTATAGACTGGGATTGGCGACTGTGGCCGCAGCAAGCGATCGCATTATGGCAACAGTATCCCCGGGTAGCGATCGCTATTTTCCTTGGTTTAGAATTAGGGGCAATGAGTCATAGTTGTAGTGATTGGATCGGATCGGCCTACAAACGTTCTCGAAAAGTGGCTCAAAAACCGGTAAAAAAGAAAAAACGTTAATAGTCCCCGTCCACAATTTCTAATTAGCCTTACTTTGATATTCTTGCCAAGTTTTCGGACTGATAAAGAGAGTTCCTTTTTCTTGCTGGTCGGGAAACTGGATATAATTTTTCTCTAAATAATCCCTGAGTTTTGGTGATTGCATAAAATCCTTTTCAAATCGATAGAGAAAAACCAAATCTGGCTGTCTTTTTTCGATAACTTCTAGGATAAAATCCCCATCAAGATTCTGATTGATAAATCTCTTTCTGGTGATGACGGCAGTTTCTGGGGGTGTTTTCAAGAAATACTGATATATGTAGTGAGGATTATCGGTTAACAGAAGTTTCTCGGAGTTTTTAAATTTTTCAAACACAGCTTCTGCTAAAAGAGGTTTATACCTTTTGTTAAATTGAACGTAGGCATTAATTGAGGGATCACGATTGGTGATTATTCTTAAGGTATTAAAGATAAATTGACCAGAAAGGGGAAGAAAAATCAGCATTTTGAGAACTAATTTCCTGGTTATTTTTCGATTTTGCCTAAATTCCCCGAGGCTATCAGTAATTTTTAACTGTTCGACAAATAAGGCAATTATCCAAACGGCAGGAATAATTAAATGGATATAATAATAAGGCCAAATTGGGGCGACTGTGGCAAATCTAAATAGATTAGAACCCAACCAGATCAAGGGCGGTAAAAGTGGTATTATATTGCGAGTAAAAACCATCGCTATAATAGCGATCACTGTGACGATTAGATAAATTGGTTCGTGTTGTAGGGCGCTTTGTAAGAGAGTCCATAAGGTGAGATTTTCTTCACCGAAACTAGCGGCAACAATAACATGAGATTTAATAATATTTTCGTAGGAAAAAGGAAAAATAGTCAGGGAACCTAAGACAAAGACTAAAACGACAGCGACTGACCAAATAACAATATCAATGATTCTTTTAATAAAACTATTCTGTTGATTGAGAAAAATAATTAAAGCTACAGTTGGGATAATAGTAATGCCCGCAAGTTTAATTTGCAGGGAAAAAACCAAAGCAATGGCACTGAGTAAATACAGTCCATACTTAAGCTTACCCGTGAATTTAACGGCTTTAAAGATGATAAAAATACTTAAAATTGTAAAAAAAAGTGAGGGTAACTCCCGCAACATTGTCGTTGACAGGGTAATATAAACTAGACAGGTTGAGAGAATAAATACCGATAAACAAGAAGCCAATATTCCGCAATTAACTCTCAGAATTAGATAAAAAATCCCTAACATAATTGTGGATAAAGAAAGCACCATAAGGCGGGCGGCATGGATAGTAAATCCTGTCACGCTTAACCAACCATTTAGTAAAAGAGATAAACCCGATAAATGATCGTGCCAAACTTGTTCGTAGAGACGATAACCTTGTTTAGTGACGTAGGCAAGTACCATGGCCACCGCTTCATCAAAATTAAGGATATAGGGATAATGAAGCGGGACTTTCCAGAAAACAATCCCCAGAAAAAAAGCTGCAATGGCAATTAATGCCATTAAATCAAAACGATAAGATTTCTTATTCATAACTTTTTCTGGACAAGAATTGCTGCGTATCTTATCACAGATTGAGACATCAGTTATGGGTTAAAAAAGATACAAAGATTACTTTTCAGAACTACGCCCTAAATCTTTAGATCTATGATAGGCCGCCACCACTGCCTCGATAATAGTCGATCGAAAAGAGCCTTTTTCTAATTGTCTCACCCCGGCAATCGTCGTTCCCCCAGGGCTAGTGACGCGATCCTTTAATTCCCCCGGATGTATGGCCGATTCTTTTAATAGGGTTGCCGTCCCCAAAACTGTTTCTATAGCTAATTGAGATGCGATCGCTCGCGGTAATCCAGCCGCCACACCACCATCGCTTAAAGCTTCCACCATCAAGGCCACAAATGCCGGACCCGATCCCGATAATCCCGTTACCGCGTCCATCAAAGCTTCGGGAACTTCCACCACCGAACCGACCGCGGCAAAAATATCTCTGGCTACGGCCAGATGTTCCGGTTCCGCATGACGACCAGATGCGATCGCTGTAACCCCTTGTCCCACCGTGGCCGGGGTATTGGGCATCGTCCGGATGACGGGGCGATCGGGAAAGCCCATTTCTAAGCGATTGAGGGTAACTCCTGCTAAAATCGAGATAATTAGGGGTTTTTCGGGTATTCCCAGCAAGCTATTCACTACTTGCTCTAAAATTTGCGGTTTTACCGCTAAGATTAACACCTCAGTTGCTCTGGCGGCTTCCCGGTTATCCTCACTGACTTGCACTCCGTAGGTATTAACCCAAAAGTTGCGCCGTTGGGATTGGGGTTCACTGACTAACACCGTTTCCGGACTATAAATATTTTTTTTTAATAAACGGCTGAGAATGGCCTCGGCCATCACTCCACCGCCAATAATTCCTAAACGAATAGACACAGTATTATTGAAAGTAAAAAGTAAAAAAGAGAGATTTAGGTATCCTACCAAGAAAAAACGCATCCTCT
Organism: Microcystis sp. M083S1; assembly: GCF_020246405.1. Classification (NCBI taxonomy): domain Bacteria; kingdom Bacillati; phylum Cyanobacteriota; class Cyanophyceae; order Chroococcales; family Microcystaceae; genus Microcystis; species Microcystis sp. M083S1. The sequence continues at coordinate 45,456 of NZ_JADBTB010000188.1, read as the reverse complement.
CGAGAATCGATCGATTTCTAGCTTCGACAAACTTGACGAGAGGACTATGGGAGGATTCATTGAGCTAATCGACTGCTTTCGGCGCCCCAAGCAGGTGTGGAGGAAACGGGACGAGCTATTTTCGGGTTATCGGTGATATCGTGAATAGTTCCGGAAAGGGTGCTAACTTTAACGCAGCTGGGGGTAAATAGGAAAATACTCTCACCGATGCGTTCTTGATGACCATCAATTGCATAAGTGCCACCGGCGACGAAATCCACGGCTCTTTGTGCCTCTTCGGGATCCATGACGTTGAGGTTTAAAACCACCGATTTGCGTTCTCTCAGGGTTTGGATAACTTGGGGCATTTCCTCGAAGGAATGGGGCTCGATCACGACCACTTCTGCATTATTGTTGTTAATACCTGGCATACCGATCACGTTGCTTCTGTTGAGTCCCATAGATGTGGCTGTACTGAGATTTAAAGGTTCGCGTTGACGACGATTGAGGGGATCTTCTTCTTCGTTTTGACCCCTATCTTGGGGGGAAGACTTTTCCCAGTTCATTTCTTCGTAGTCGGTTTCGTCTTCGTCTTCCGGTTGTTCGGAGATACCGACAAAATCTTTGAGTTTGGTAAAAATGTTGTTCACAGTCTAAGTGTCCTTCAAAAGATTTTTTTGGGTGGTCTTGGCCAGAGTCGGGGTTGTTTTAGTTACCCTTAAAAATTTTGGCTCTCACTTGGTACAGGAGAACTATTTTGTTAAGGGGGGATCCATCTAGTTGATGGAACTAAATTTTTCCTTCTAGTCGTCTGGGGGCAGCGGTTAGTTCCCTCTTTTCAGTTATCAGTTATCAGGGGATAGTTTTTAGGGATTGGGAAAAAGTCAATTCCTCATTTCTAACCAGCAACTTCTAGACTAGACGCTGTAATTTTAAGATATATTATCACCGATTATTAAAATTTCTAGAGGTTTTTTCTGTAAATTTACGGCGATGGTTTAATAAATGCGATCGCCGAAGATGCCAGTTCCCACCCGGATCAAAGTGGCTCCGGCCTTGATGGCCAGAGGATAATCGTTAGACATCCCCATGGATAGATGAGGCAGGCATAAACTAGAGCTATTCTCGATTATTTGGGCTAAATCGCTGGTTTTTTCAAAGGCGGCTAACTTTTCCCCGTCGGATAATCCCTGGGGCAGAATTGTCATCAAACCCTGAATTTTTAGCTGTTGACAGTTGACTAAATCGGCAATATCTGCCAGTAATTCGGCCTTGTCCCAACCGAACTTATCGGGATCGGGGACAACTTTCACCTGTAGCAAAACTTGGGGATTAATCTCTAATTCCGCCGCTAGGCGATCGAGTCTTTGGGCTAATTTTAAACTATCGAGGGAATGAATTAAATCAAAAGATTCTAGGACTTTGCGGGCTTTATTTGCCTGTAGATGCCCGATAAAGTGCCAAGAAATATCTGGCAGGTCTTTTAGTTCTTGCTGCTTCGAGATTGCTTCCTGTAGCTTACTTTCAGCAAAATCTCTCACTCCTGCCCGGTAAGCTTGACGGATATAATCGCTCGATACCTGTTTACTGACGGCAATCAGGCGCGTGGAGGGGGGTAGGGTAAGACGGATTGACTCGATACGACTAGCGATCGTCATGAACTAGACTGAAAAGGTTTGTTGATAAGTTTGGTTGAGACTGTTAAATTCTTGCACATTACTGCGCCGTCGCAAATTCCGCAGCCGGTTTTCCACCAAAAGACGAGCATCGGAACGACTAATCGGATCGAACGAGACTTTTTTGGGTCCCACCGTCACCAGAAAAAAAAGACGTTGGGCATAAAGAGTGGTAAATAATTCCTGATGTTCTTCTAATAGACAGACTCTGTATAATAGACCGAAAGTGGGATGATTGAGATAGGTTTCGTTACTCATTCAAGCGAGCGCTAAAGGAAAAGGATTGAGCGAACTAGAAAGTTTTTCAACAACAAAATCAAGCGGATGGCTCACAAACAACTGATTTTCCGGGGGTTTCCCTAGCCTGATTTTACCAGAATCCTTCAATGACAACTAACGATGCCAGTCTATGTCATGATTTCCTGAGTTTTCACTTTTTCCCTGTTAACTTGGATACATCTCGGTGACAACTTGTCACCATCAGAAATTAGCTCTGCTGCAAAAATCAAAGATTTTCCCTTAGCTGAGTAGACTCCGAGACAGAAGGATAAAAAAGACAAGAGACAACTACAATACCCATAAAAGCTAAGATTATCTCAAATTTATCTGGTTTTTTAGATATTTTGACCCGATAGCGGCGATCAGTGAACTGAAAACTCACACCTGATCACTGATCACTGATAACTGATGACTGAATCGCTGATGAAATGCCCTAAGCTTGTATTAAGCCTTTTTTAACTTCAAATTCCTTTAACCTCAATCAATATGGATTTTTCTAGTCTTGTTGCCAGTCAGCTAAACGCCGGCGCTATCTGGCCCGAAGGAATCCTGATTATCACCCTGATGGTGATTTTAATCGGCGATTTGATCTTGGGACGGAGTGCCAGAAGTTGGCTGCCCTACGCGGCGATCGCTGGTCTGCTCGCTGCTGTGGTTGCTCTCTACTTTACCTGGGACAATCCGAAACCATTGGCCTTTTTAGGGGCTTTTGAGGGGGATAATCTCAGTATCGTCTTTAGGGCGATTATTGCCCTTTCTACCGCCTCCACAGTGCTGATGTCTATCCGTTATGTGGAACAAGCGGGAACCTCCCTAGCGGAATTTTTAGCCATTATGCTCACCGCAACCCTCGGGGGAATGTTCCTATCCGGCGCTAGTGAATTGGTGATGATCTTCATCTCCCTAGAAATGCTCAGTATTTCCTCCTATCTAATGACCGGTTACATGAAGCGGGATCCTCGATCGAACGAGGCCGCTTTAAAATACCTGTTAATTGGAGCTTCTAGCTCGGCGATTTTCCTCTATGGTGTTTCCCTTCTCTACGGTTTATCCGGAGGTGAAACCAGTTTAAGTGCCATTGCCCAAAAATTAACCGATGTTAACGGTGGTCAGTCCCTGGCCTTAGCGATCGCATTAGTTTTTGTGATTGCCGGTATCGCCTTCAAAATTTCGGCGGTTCCCTTTCACCAGTGGACTCCTGATGTGTACGAAGGTTCACCCACTCCCGTGGTGGCTTTCCTCTCGGTGGGTTCCAAAGCGGCCGGTTTTGCCCTAGCAATTCGCCTATTAGTGACGGTTTTCGGTCTAGTCAGCGAACAATGGCGGTTTATCTTTATCGCTCTAGCAATTTTGAGCATGATCCTCGGCAACGTGGTCGCCTTAGCCCAAACTAGCATGAAACGGATGTTAGCCTATTCCTCGATCGGTCAGGCGGGTTTTGTCATGATTGGTTTAACCGCCGGTACTGACGCGGGTTACTCTAGCATGATTTTCTATCTGTTAATTTACCTGTTCATGAACCTAGGGGCTTTTGCCTGTGTGATTCTCTTTGCTCTCAGAACTGGAACCGATCAGATCGCTGAGTATTCGGGACTCTACCAGAAAGATCCGCTCCTAACCCTCTGTTTAAGCATCTGTCTCCTCTCTTTGGGGGGAATTCCGCCTCTAGCGGGCTTCTTTGGTAAGATTTATCTATTCTGGGCCGGTTGGCAAGCGGGACTTTATGCCCTCGTCCTCGTTGGTTTAGTCACCAGTGTGGCCTCGATTTACTACTATATCCGTGTGGTCAAAATGATGGTAGTTAAGGAACCCCAAGAGATGTCCGATGCGGTGAAAAATTACCCCGTTATCAATTGGACTCTTACCGGGATGCGTCCCCTACAGGTGGGTATTGTCCTCTCCCTAGTGGCGACTTCCCTGGCCGGTATCCTCTCCAATCCTCTCTTTACCCTAGCGACGGATTCCGTCACCACTACCCCCATCCTACAATCGGCAGCCCTGGTGACGCACATTTCCCAGGCAAATTGAAAATCCCTGTTGATTTATCGGCGTTGTCAGATCAGAATAACAACGCCTATTGTAGGGCTAATTCCGGAATTAGCCCTACACCTAATCCGTTTTTAATAGTGTGATTAACTCTCAATTTGTTCTAAAATAGAGGCTAAAATATCTGGAGTTAATCCGTTAGCTTCTGCTTCATCACTAGCTTGATCCATAATTGGTGATAATCTTGCCGCTGCTTTTTGACGATATTTTTCTAATTCTAATTGAATAGTTCCAGTTAATTTGTTTTCTATGTTTGCTCGGTCATTGGGTTTAATTTTAGCGTAATAAGTAGCTGGTTATAATTAAATTAAAAATGGATTTTAGGTTCGATACCCCCTCCCCCCCTTGATAAGGTACGGTTGATTCATGAATCAACCCTACCCTTGATAAGGGGGGTGTTGATCCCCCCTGCCCCCCTTGATAAGGGGGGTGTTGATCCCCCCTGCCCCCCTTGATAAGGGGGGTGTCTGATAATTTTTAACGCCTACCTACTTAATTGATTGTTCTTTTTACTTTTAACAGACCTCTATTGTAGCACAAAATCACCATACTCATTGAATTTGACCCTATTGATTGAAAAGTTGCCATTCGATCAAAAAAATCAATGAATAGAAACATGGACTAAAAATAAACCCCACTCAACTGGCTAATTGAAGGGGCATTTATTGTATTTTTGGTGAGCAATTTAGCCAACTTTTGTGGTTTCTTTTTCGGCTGATTTGGATGGCTTTAGTTTGCGTTTGAGGGTTGAACCTACTCCCAGAGTACCGAGAACTCCAAGACCAAAGAGGGAGGCGGGTTCAGGTACTTGTTGTGCTGTTTGTGCTATCCCAAAAGTTACGGGGAAAGATACTGAAGCAAATACACTTACTAATGTACTGGCGCCGACTTCACCAGAAACACTCGGAGAAAGAATTCCATACAATGAACCAAAGAGACCCGTGGACGAGTTCACAAAAAATAAATCAGCCGCGTTATCCCCATTAGCATTAGCTGTATTAAAAGTTAACGTTGAAGATGTGGCATTAACCAAAAATTGCCCTGTTCCGTAAATAAAAGAAGTGTCCGCAGTATTTAAAGTAAAAGGAGTACCATTAACTGTCAAGGTAAGGTTAACGTTGGTAAAGGGATTGGGAGTACCATTCTGGATAGTATAGCTACCTATTGGCACATCTACGGTTCCCACCAAAGAAGCGTTATTACTACCATTACTCCAACTGCGGTTAACGGTATAGGTAATAGCCTTTGCTGCCACAGGAGTGAGCATAGCAGCGAGAGAAGTTGCGCCAGCTAAAGCTAGGGTGGGAATTAATCGGTTTTTAATCATCTTGATTGAGCAAACGGGTGAATAGAGGCAACTATCGTCTTGCTCGCAGCTTGGTCAAGCAACAGCCCAACCCAAGACAACAGGCAGACGGAAGAGACAATACACATTTCCCCCCCCCCCACAAATGTATCAAAAACTACAATTTAATAATTCTTTATATTTTTCTCCTCGACTAGGGACTGATACTAAATCCGTTGAGTATAGGCTACATATCAGGACAGGCAAAAGTGGTAATAGATAATCAGTCTTTAATAACCGGATTTAGTATTAAGTAAGTGGTTATAATTAAATTGATTGTCTTTGATCCCCCCTTAATCCCCCCTTGATAAGGGGGGTGTCTGATGATTTTTAACTCCTACCTACTTAAGACTTTTTCTAAGCTTAACCTGCTTTTTGCCTTACTCAAATTGGCCAAGTAGAAGACTCATTTGGTTAACAACATTCTCACTTGCCTTTAACGCTTCTTTTCTAATTGCTTGAATTTCGGTCATACTTTTTGCTATTCTCTGCTGTTCAGATTGGGGTGGAATAGGCACTAAAACTTTAGACAAATCATCTACTAAAATAGTAGGAATAGCATGACCTGTCATGTACCTTTTAATCTGACGCAAAAAAAAGTCTGTTCGCATATATACTAATAAAAACAAAGGCTCGACTCCCTGAATATTTCTTAATACCGAAAATCCATTTGAGCAAATTGCTCCGTCTTCATCTTCCGTGATTAGGGCTGTTGCTTGGCGTGGTGTTCCTGTACTTGCTCCTGAAATTGCTGTAATAATATCGCCTTTGTACAATCTATAAGTTGCGCGAGATGGGGCCTCGTGTGCCTTAATTATTTGTTGGGAAACAACTTGCATTGTACGATAATCAACATCGGAAATAGCTATATATCTAATTTCACTGTCCCTAGCTAAACGAAAATCAGCCGCCTCTCTCAAAATATCGGCAATTTCACCTAAAGGTTTCGCCCCAATAGATTTTAGATGTTCTAATAATTTTTGGTCATTGGGTAAATAATGTTCGGCATCCAGTCTCGAATTGAGCAGGGTGTTTTTAACTGTATAAATACAATCGCTGTTTTGTGCAAATTCGCCATTGATAAATGACCTAAAAGAGTGAGAAATATCATCTATATCATCGTCAACTATTGGCAAACCTGATTTTTTTCGGGCTATAACTCCCGACTCGTTGCGCTTATATATTGTTTGTCCTTTAACGTCATAGCCTATTTTTTTGATTTGTGCCATAAAACAAGAATCATTGTTTGCTGGTAATTTTTGAACCACCAAAAGTGATGTCTTGATTCCAGTGCCGTAGGGTACAAAGGCTTCCGGCGGTATGGAAACAACACCTAATATTTTTGTTTGGGAGCGCAACCAATGCCGAATCGGTCCATTAGAGATATTTTGTAATAAACCATCGGGCAGAATAATCGCCATGCGTCCACCTGCCCGCAATAATTTTATAGATTTCTCAATAAATAAAATATCGGGCGACTGACCTGCTAAAACGGTTGGGGAAACTTCCCAACTATTGGACGCTGATTTATGCCATTTCCGGGCAAGAATATATGATTTAAGAATTTTCTGGTCTTCTACTTTGCCTTTATTTCCGAAAGGAGGATTGGTCAAGATAACATCAAAGGAATTATTTAATTTTTCATCTTCGATAAGCGCATTAGTGCAGATAATTTCTGAACCTGTGCCACCTTCAAAAACTAAACGAATCATTCCCGAAAGGGCGACATCAGGATTAAATTCAATTCCTGTAATACTTTCTTGCACAAAACTTGCTATATCGAACTCTGGATTATTTTGTCGAACATGGTTTATTGCTTGAATTAAAAAACCACCACTTCCGCAAGCAGGATCTATAATTTTTTCGTTTGGTTTGGGGTCTATCATTTCAACCGCAAGACGGACAATTGGGTGAGGGGTAAAAAATTCTCCCCTATCTCCACGCTGGTGTCTATTTACAAAAGTCTGAAAGGCTTCCCCTTTTATATCGCCAGATGTTTGAGTTAAATTAATGTACTGTAACCTGCCTACAATATACGCAAGAGTCAAAGGTTTTAACTTGAATGTGTCATCGGTGAAAAATCCCCGATAATGATTCTTGATGGAGGTAAATAATTGACTGAGACGCGACATAAATTCATCGGACTTATTTGCTACGATGGCTTTATATTCACTTGCCGTAACGCCAAAATTTACAGATTGCTTGGCAGATTTTTCGTCATGAAGTTTGATGATGATTAGTTTAACCATCTCGTGAAAAATCTTGTCTTTGAGCATTCCTTCGTTGGCGTAAATATAATTATGGCACTCTTCAAAAACTGCTGAAAGATTGTTAGAAGGTCGTAATTCCTGAATTTGGGGGAGTTTTTCAGGTAACAGGCTATCTTCGGAAAATAACAATCCTTGCTCTTTCATTTACTGCGCTTGATTTGACCGTTTACCCTTGCGGGTTGTTGAATAGATAGAATATTTTTAGCCTTGACTGCATTCCTAGCAAACCAGTCTTTTAGTGGACAGAGATCATCGCCATCTTGATTAAACAAGAACTTGCCACTATACCTGATTATAGAATATAAATTAGAGGATGTCAAGAGATAAAAAATTCAGTTTAATGTTAACCAAAATGAGTAAAAAAAGCTGAGAGATTGTTTAGGGCAGAAATTCGGAGCATCTTTCAAATTGACAAGGCCAATTGTAGGGTTAATTCATGAATTAGCGCCAATTGTAGGGCTAATTCATGAATTAGCCCTACAGCTATTGACAACGCCTATTGTTTAGCTTTTTGATCAGGTGGCGGCGTTCACCTGATTTATTTTTAGCTATACATTAAAACGGAATAGTAAAACATCACCCTCTTGAACAATGTATTCCTTGCCTTCACTTCTGACTAAACCTTTTTCTTTAGCGGCGCTCATCGTGCGACTATTAACTAAATCCTGATAAGACACAGTTTCTGCACGAATAAAACCCCGTTCAAAATCCGAGTGAATAACTCCGGCTGCTTGAGGTGCTTTCATACCGGCAATAATCGTCCATGCGCGGGTTTCTTGGGGACCAGTGGTGAGATAGGTACGCAGTCCTAATAACTCGTAGGTAGCTTTAATTAAAGATTTTAATCCCCCTTCTTCTACTCCTAAAGAACCAAGAAAATCTTTTCTTTCTTCCTCCGACAATTCCACTAATTCCGATTCTACTTGAGCAGAAACGATCACAACTTTTGCCTGTTCCTGTTGGGCAATTTGACGGACACTTTCTACCCAATCATTACCCGTGGCCAGATCATCTTCGCTAACATTAGCGGCATAAATAATCGGTTTACGACTCAATAAACCGAGATTTTTAATTAATTCTTCTTCCTCTTTGCTTAAATCCACTTTTCGCGCCGAAATACCGTCATTAAGACAAATTAGGATTTTTTCAAGTATAGCCAATTCTTCGGCGGCTTCCTTGCTATTTTTCGCCTGTTTGCGTAAACGTTCCACCCGCTTCTCCACCTGTCCCAAATCCGCTAGAGCTAACTCTAGATTAATCACCTCGATATCCCGGGCCGGATCCACGGACCCAGAAACATGAATAATATCATCATTATCAAAACAGCGCACCACATGAACGATCGCGTCCACTTCCCGGATATTAGCCAAAAATTGATTACCCAATCCTTCCCCGCGACTCGCACCCTTGACTAATCCGGCGATATCGACAAATTCAATCCGCGTCGGCACGATTTTCTCAGAATTAGAGATTTTAGCCAAAACCTCCAGACGTTCATCGGGGACGGATACCACACCCACATTCGGTTCAATGGTACAAAAGGGGAAATTAGCGGCCTCGGCCTTGGCATTAGCCACCAGAGCGTTAAATAGGGTGGATTTTCCCACATTTGGCAGTCCCACGATTCCAGCTTTTAACATAAAAATTGCTTGATAAACATCATCCCGACCTCTCACTATATCAGGCAACCTCTCGTTTTTGTAAATCCGGTTGATGAGAAAGACTCTCGATAGTTAACCGCTTAGTTAACATTTATTCAAGTTCCTTAACTAAAAGTAGGCGAGACTTTACAAGAGATTGCGAGAATGGGATGTAATGCTTGAGACTGAGTTAGGGTGAAGAGTAGGAAAGAATACACCTGTAGCACTGGGCAAAATTATAGCAAGACAGGCCTTTCGCTTCTAACTACGTCCTGAGAGTAATTTTCAGTGCTATGACAGTATATTTCCCAAGGGCGATCGAGTGTAAATATCGTCCAATCGCCGCAACTAATCACTAAATCATTGTTGGGGGTATCTGTATGAATCAAAGTATCGGAGCAAACACGCGTAATGTGGCCCTTGTCGGCCCCTACTCCAGTGGAAAAACCTCCTTACTGGAAAGTTTACTTTTCGTAACAGGAGCCATCACCAGAAAAGGTAAAATTAGCGATCGCAATACCGTTGGTGATAGTTCCACGCAAGCGCGGGATCGACAGATGAGTGTAGAAGTTTCCGTTGCCCACAGTCAATACCAAGACCTAAATTTTACCTTTCTCGATTGCCCCGGTTCGATCGAATTTGCCAGTGAAACCTATAATGCCCTGGTCGGGGCCGGTGCTGCTATTATCGTTTGTGAACCGGTGGTCGATCGAGTTCTCACCCTGGCTCCCTTGCTAAAATTCCTCGATGATTGGGAAATTCCGCATCTAATCTTCATCAACAAGATGGATCGCTGTAATAGTCACTTTAACGAAGTCCTACAAGCTCTCAAATCCGTTTCTAGTCGTCCCCTTGTTCCCCAGCAATATCCTATCCGTCAGAACAACGAAACTATCGGATTTATCGATTTAATCAACGAACAGGCTTATCATTACCATCCTAACAGTCCCGCCGATCCTGTACCTTTACCCGACCACCTCAAGGAAGAAGAACAGAGCGCTCGACAAGAAATGCTAGAAACGATCGCCGAATTTGATGATCATCTTTTAGAAGAACTCCTCGAAGATATTAACCCCTCCCGGGAAGAAATTCTCCAAGACTTAAAACAAGAACTGGGAGCCGATCAGATAGTACCCGTGTTCTTCGGTATGGCGGAACGGGACTATGGTGTGCGTCATCTCCTCACCGCTTTAGTAGAAGAAGCGCCGGCCCCGACAATTACCGCCAATCGTCGCGGTCTCGATCCCAGTGCCGATGGGGACGCAGTGGTACAAATCCTCAAAACCTATTTTACTCCCCAGGGCGGTCGCCTCTCCCTAGGGCGAATCTGGCAGGGAACCCTTAACGATGGCATGGCCTTAAACGGTGTGCGGATTGGTGGTATCTATCGTCTCATGGGACAACAACAACAACCCTTACAGCAGGCCCAAGCGGGGGAAATTGTCGCTCTCGGTCGTTTGGAGGGAATCGCCACCGGAGACGTGGTGAGCAGCGGCAGTCAAAAACCCGACCTTCCCAAAGGATTACAGCTTAAACCCGTCTTTGCTCTCGCTATTGCCGCCGTCAATCGCAAGGATGAAGTTAAATTAAGTTCAGCTTTGACAAAACTGATCGAAGAAGATCCCTCCCTCTACTGGGAACAACACGGCGACACTAAAGAAGTGATTCTCTGGGGACAGGGAGAAATTCATCTACAAGTGGCCCTCGATCGCCTAGCACGCAAGTATAATCTACCGATGACCACCCATTTACCCCAAGTTCCCTACAAGGAAACGATCAAAACCAGCACCAAATCCCACGGACGTTATAAACACCAAACCGGCGGCCACGGTGCTTTTGGTGATGTGTATCTCGATATTAAACCCCTGGCCCGGGGGGAAGGTTTCCACTTCCATGAAAGCATTGTCGGTGGTGTCGTCCCCAAACAGTATATCCCCGGGGTGGAAACGGGAGTGCGGGAATATCTCGGTCATGGTCCTTTGGGTTTCCCCGTGGTGGATATTGATGTCACCCTCACCGATGGTTCCTATCACAGTGTCGATAGTTCCGAACAAGCTTTTAAACAAGCGGCCCGTCTAGCGATGACGGAAGGACTGCCTAAATGTCATCCGGTCTTATTAGAACCCATTCTATCGGTGACGGTTCTCGCTCCCTCAGAATACACCGCCAAGGTTTTACAGTTAATCAGTGGTAAACGCGGTCAAATTCAGGGTTTTGAAGCTTCTGAGGAGTGGAAAGGTTGGGATCAGATAACAACCTATCTCCCCCAAGCGGAAATGCAGGATTTTATCGTTGAATTGCGTTCTTTGACTATGGGTGTCGGTTTCTTCCAGTGGGATGAGGATCACCTGCAAGAAGTGCCAGATAAACTGCGCGATGCGGTTTTAGCCATGCAGGGTAATGGTAACAAGTAAAGTCTTCTTGGCTGTCACTAAAGTATAGGGATAAATTACCGAGAGATGGGCTTTTATTGGCTCATCTCTCCCTTTTCTGGCAAAAAATGACAGAAGGGTTCGATAAGATTAGCCTAGTGCTACACTGCCCCAAATTAGTCTCGGAATTCTCAACTTAACGCCATGAATTTATCTAACCTGATCTTAGTCGCCCTCGGTGCGGGAATTGTTTTCGGTGCGCTGCTCAATGGTTTTTTTCCTGCGCTAATCCTACCTTTAGATGACTATATTCTCGCGCCGGTGGGAGAGGTTTTTCTGCGCTTAATTCAATTTGTGGTGGTTCCGATCGTTTTTTCTTCCCTTATTTTAGGATTAACCCGGGTACAGAATGCTGCGCGGATCGGTAGATATTTACTCAGATTGATGACTGGCTATCTGCTAACCAGTACACTTGCTCTGTTAATCGGCATGGCCACGGCGTTGTTATTAAAACCGGGGATAGGTTTAGAGGGATTTGCCACTAATGCCGCCATGACCACCAATACACCAGTATCCTTGAGAGATTGGCTGATTAGCTTAATTCCAGTTAATCCCCTAGAAGCTCTTACCGGGGGCAATCTTTTACAGGTAATCGTGACGGGAGTTTTATTTAGTATCGGCATCGGACTGGCCAAAGAGGGGGCAAAACCTTTTATTCTCTTGATAGACAGTCTTTATCTAATCAGCGAGAGAATCCTATCGGTGATTCTTTATCTAGCACCTGTGGGGGTATTTGCTCTGATTGCTTCGGTTATCGCCACCCAGGGATTAGAATTAGTGGCGAGACTTTTTTTCTATGTTTTTGGTCTGTTTTTGGCCAGCGCCTTGATGATTGGGGTGTATGTTTTGCTCCTTTTTGCTCTCAAAGGAGAACCTCGACGCTTTTTTAGCTCTTTATCGGAGTCTTTATCCTTATCTTTCGGTACTGCTAGTTCTAACGCCGCTTTACCTGTGGTTTTGCGGGAAATTCAAGAATACGGTTTACCTGAAGATATCGCCAGTTTCGCTATTCCCTTGGGAACGGTACTAAAACGCGATGGTTCGGCAATTTTACAGGGATTTAATGCTCTTTTTATCGCTCAGGTTTACGGAGTTCCTTTAAGTCCCTCTTTGTTATTAGCGATCGCATTGAGTGGTTTATTGGTTTCTTTTAGTACCCCGGGGGTCCCCGGCAGCGCATTAATTACCATGACTACCGTATTATCGGCGGCGGGTTTACCCTTAGAGGGAGTGGCTTTAGTAGCAGGGGTCGATCGCTTGACCGATGGCTTTAAAACCGTGTTAAATGTGATCGGTAATACAGTTAATGCTATCCTGCTCAATTACTGGGAATTAGGAGAAAAGGAAAAATCCCTAGAATCAAAAAACTAGCCTCACCGGGCCTCTTGCAAGAGTGCCTTTCTTCACTAGGAAATTTATGGGGATTCTGGTTCAATCTGATGTCATGGGTTCCTACAACATTTTGCGAAAAGCATTCCCAAATGCGTTTAACCGCTATGGGATAGAGAGGTGCGTAGTTCACCCAAGGAGAATCAATCTCTTGAAGTAAAAGTGAAGGGAATTTCTGAAATGGAATTCAGTCTGCATATATTTGACTATACTTTTACTAACTATTGGGAGTAATTTTGAGCGAGCGATGATACTACAGCCTTTCCTTTCTTCCGCTTGGAGTTTTAATCTTCCCCTGTTAGCCTCGGCAGCTACGGCCGAGACTGCCGATAGTGCCTTAGTTTTAGCCTGCGTGCTGCTGAGTTTGACCGTTATTTATTTCGCCTGTAAACTGGGGGGGGAAATATGCGTCCGATTCAACTTGCCTCCCGTGTTAGGAGAATTAGTCGGTGGGGTGATTATCGGGGTTTCTGCCCTAAAATTACTGGTTTTTCCAGAAGGAGGAGCGGGATTCGAGGATTCTCTCCTAATTCATTTCCTAGAATCCACGTCATCCCTCACCCCGGAGCAATCTCCCGCCGTTTTTAGTGCTGCTAGTGAGGTGATTTCCGTCCTCTCGGAATTGGGGGTAATTATCCTGCTGTTCGAGATCGGTTTAGAATCAGACTTACAGGAATTAATTCGCGTCGGTCCACAGGCAGCTGCCGTCGCAGTGGTGGGGGTTGCGGTTCCCTTTTTGGTGGGTACTTTGGGTTTAATCTATATTTTCCATCTGGCCACCATTCCCGCTATTTTTGCCGGGGCAGCTCTAACCGCTACCAGTATCGGCATTACCGCCAAGGTTTTAGCAGAAATAGGGAAGTTATCGGCGAAAGAAGGTCAAATTATTATCGGGGCAGCGGTTCTCGATGATATTCTCGGTATTATCGTTCTCGCCGTCGTTGCTTCTTTGGTGAAGACCGGAGAAGTGCAGATTAGCAAAGTAATTTATCTAGTTATTAGTTCTAGCGCTTTTGTGGTCGGGGCGATCCTGATCGGTCGTTTTTTAAGCCCCTTTTATGTTCAATTAGTTAATAGCATGAAAACTAGGGGACAATTGCTCTTAGTTTCCCTGATTTTCGCCTTTATTCTTGCCTATATTGCCCAAGTTATCCAATTAGAAGCGATTCTCGGTTCCTTTGCTGCGGGCCTAGTCCTGGCGGAAACGGAAAAGCGATCGGAATTGGCAGAACAAGTGTTCCCGATCGCCGATTTATTTGTACCGATATTTTTCGTCTGTGTGGGGGCAAAAACCGATTTAAGTGTCCTTAATCCCGCTATTCCCACCAATCGAGAAGGATTAGTCTTGGCCGCTTTCCTAATTGTCGTCGCTATTTTGGGTAAAGTGGTGACGGGGTTAGCCGTTTTCAGCAAGGAAAAACTCAATCGCTTGGCGATCGGAGTTGGCATGATTCCCCGGGGTGAAGTGGGTTTAGTCTTTGCCGGAGTCGGGGCCGCTAGTGGCGCTTTATCCCCCGCTACCGATGCAGCCATTATTATGATGGTGATCTTGACCACCTTTGTCGCTCCGCCTCTGTTAAGGTTAGTATTTAAAGAACCTACCGCCAGCCCTCAATCAGTGAGCAGTGAGCAGTGAGTTAGGAGCCGGTCGTCGGTCGTCAGTGTTCAGGAGTCAGCCTTTATTTATTCTCCCAACTCTGGCGCTCCCTTCTCCTCATCCCCCCCACTTCCCAATTCATAATTTATAATTCATAATTTATAATTCCCGCTCCCCAACACCCAATCCCTGATCACTGATCAGAAACATAGCAGACCATGCCAACGTCCCATAAGCTTGTTTTTATTAATAGTCATTCTCAGAGCATTAACGGAGCTATGGATGGCCAAAAATCGACAAAATCGTCCATTTTTACCGAAAAAAGGTAATTGATAACTGAGCAACGGGAGCATCGATCGTGAGATTTCATTGGTTATTCCTAAGCGCATTAACTTGGTTGCTGGTGGCGGTCCCTGCTTGGGCCGGCAAGCTCGTCTTTTGGCGATTCGACACCAATGAGAATCGTCTGGTGTTCACCACCGACAATCGAGTGCAACCGCGAGCGCAAATGATTACTAACCCCACTAGGATCGTGATCGATCTGCCCGGGATCAAGTTAGGGCAACCCAATATTAACCGGCCCATTGGCAATATCGTCAGAAGTGTCCGTATTGGTCAATTTGATGCGGAAACTACCCGTTTAGTGATTGAATTGGCCCCCGGCTACACCTTTGATCCTCAACAGGTAAAAATTCGCGGAATTTCGCCCACCCAATGGACAGTGGAATTGCCAGAACCCCAACCGATTCGGGAGGAAACGCAACCACCCGTCACCCCTGACCCCACACCTCCCCCCGATCGCGGTTCCACCCGTCCCACTCCCCCACCTCCAGTTAGCCAGACCGACAACAACGATGATTTTCAGATCACTCGCAATGGTCTTTTTGTCCGTTTAGAGCAAAATGGTGATGATCGATCGATCCGCAGTCAACGCAGCCGCGACGGCAAAAAAATCGAATTTGAATTACCCGGGGCCACTTTACCCGGTAGTCTCACCGGTCAAACTATCCCCGTCAATCGCTATGGGGTCGGTGATATTCAATTCAGTCAGACTGCCAATCAACGGGCTAAGATTTCCCTAAGCGTTAATAAAGATAGCCCCGATTGGCAAGCTCTCTATAGTCGTTTTGGTGGCTTGGTTTTACTGCCTAGGGGCGGTCTGAGTTCCGTGGATAATATCTCCTCACCTCCCCCGACTCAGGCCACTAATCCCACTCCCCGTCCCAATAATCCCCCCGCGAAAACTGCCAATAATCCCCCTTCTAGCAGTCGTTTGGCCACGATCTCCTCGATCGATCTGGCAGGTAATAACGATCGCCTCTTAATTCGCGCGGATTTACCCCTAAAAGCTAACGGCATTGTTAACCGGGATGGTGTCTATGAACTACGCATCGAAAATGCTAAGTTAGCCGAGTCTTTTCGCGGTCCGCGCTTCGGTCGCAATAGTCCCATCTATCAATTGCGGGTACGTCAGGAAAGTGTCAATAAGGTGCTGATTTTGGTACAGACGGCCGCGGGTTTTCAACTGGGACAATTAACTCAAACGGGCAATCAAACCCTAGCCCTAGAATTGCTGTCCTCCCGCAATTCTAGCCCCGTTTCCCAGGTTCCTGACTCCACCACTATACCTGTCCCTTTACCCCCAGATACGGGGCAATTTAACCCACCTCCGCGCCCCTCTGACCCCACCCCTAATCCCCCCCGACAACGCAATAGCCGCTTTCTGGTGGTGATCGATCCGGGCCACGGTGGTAAGGATCCGGGGGCGATCGGAATTGGTGGCCTTCAGGAAAAAAACGTAATTCTGCCCATTTCCCTAGAAGTTACCCGCATCCTGCAACAACAGGGCATCGATGTGCGTCTAACTAGGGATAGCGATTTTTTTGTCACCCTGCAAGGGCGCACGGATCTAGCTAACCGGATCGATGCCGATCTATTTGTCAGTATCCACGCTAACTCTATGGGGAAAGCACGACCGGATGTCAATGGCATAGAGGTGTATTACTTCGGCGATCGCCGTTTATCGGATACCATCCATCGCAATATTGTCCGCAGTGTCGATATGCGCGATCGGGGGGTGCGTCGGGCCCGTTTCTATGTGCTGAGAACCTCGAAAATGCCCTCTACCCTCGTGGAAGTGGGTTACGTTACTGGCGCTGAGGATGCTGCTAAATTAGCCAATGCCAACTTTCAACGACAAATGGCGGCGGCGATCGCTGGGGGGATTATTGAATATATTCAACGAAATCTCCGTTAATGATTAAATGATTGGAGCATTAGTTTACCAATCAAAAAATCCGTGTTTTAATATCATCAAATAAAGCTACTTTAGATCAGCGTTTTCCTCGATATCTATGAGAGAATCACAACTTAGTCCGATTGGTGTGTTTGATAGTGGTGTGGGTGGACTGACCGTTTTAAGGGAGTTGTATAAACAACTGCCCCAAGAATCGATTCTCTATTTCGCTGATACCGCTAGACTTCCTTACGGAACCCGTTCTAAAGGGGAAATTATCGAATTTGTCCGGGAAATTCTCACTTGGATGGGCGAGCGCCGGGTGAAAATGGTGATTATGGCCTGTAATACCAGTTCCGCCTTGGCTTTAGAAGAAGTACGGGCCGAATTTAAAGATTTACCGATTTTGGGGGTAATTTTGCCCGGGGCAAAAACTGCCGTTAAACAAGGAAAGCGCATTGGTGTGATTTCTACCCCGGCTACGGCTAAAAGTAATGCCTATAAACAGGCAATTCAAGAAATCGATCCTACTGCCCAAGTTTGGCAAATTCCCTGTCCTGAATTTGTACCTTTGATCGAGGCTAACCGCATTTTTGACCCCTACACCACGCAAGTGGCTAGGGAATATCTTCAGCCTTTACTCGCAGAAAATATTGATACTCTGGTCTATGGTTGTACCCATTATCGCCATCTTTCCCCGGTTTTACGTCGTCTTTTACCTAGTTCCGTGCGCTTGGTAGATCCCGCCGCTTCCGTTGTCCGAGCAGCGGAAAAAGAGCTAGAATTATTAGGTATAAAAAATCCCGAAACACCCCTACCTACTAACTTCGCAGTTAGCGGTGATCCTGATACTTTTGCCCGTTTATCTCGTCAATGGCTCGGTTTTTCTCCTACGGTAGAAAAGGTTTATTTACCCGTCCCTGTTTTATAACCGTTAGCCTTTTTCAGTGAGCAGTAATCAGTTAGAAAAGGCAGAAGGCAAAAGGCAAAAGGAAACCAGATCCTTGCCCCCATCTCCTGACGACCGACTCCTATCTCCCCACTGATAACTGATAACTGATCACTGATCACTGATTAGGAGTTGATTTTAGCTTTTTTTGCGATCGATAGTAAAAGATAGATCACCAGTAAATACACCATTGGTAACACTAAGGTCATGGTAGGCATTGTTTGATTAGGGAGGAGAGAAGATAGTTAAAATTAGGTAGGCTTAATCTTTCCCCATTGATCATTGAATGACTAGCGACGAGAAAACCGGCCAAATCTGCAAACAGATCGAGCTTATCCGTCAGTCACTCTGCCAAGGGACTAGGATCGAGTTGGACAGGTAATCGTCTTCAACTCCATTCTTCGCACCAGAAACCGACGAGAAAAAATTCCTCATCTTAAGTAGGTCAATTCCCCCTAAATAATCATGTACTAAAATATTCCTAAAACCAGAAATATTACGCCAGTCAACATCGGGAATATTTGCCTTTAATTCCTCCGAAAGCCGTTGAGTTGATTCTGCCAAAGTTTGTAAGCGTCTAATGATAGCATCGCTGATCATTGAATTAGCAAAAAACTCCTGTTTTCCTCCTTGGGAATACTCCTTAATTTTATCAATACAGTCTAAAATATATTCAAGATAAACTTGATCTTCATTCATAACTTAATTGCCTCCTTTAAGATTCGCTGTTTAATTAGATGATGAAGGCTTTTTTCAGTTACTATATCCACTTTACACCCTAAGAGAGCCTCTAAATCAACTAATAATCCACCTGGAAACCAAGGGGATGTTTTAGCTAAATCATAATCAATTAAAAAATCAATATCACTATTTTCGGTTTCCTCACCTCTAGCAACGGAACCAAATACACGCACATTAAAAGCACCATGTTTGGTGGCAATTTTTAGGATATCCTCTCGTTTGTCTTGTATGAGTTGTTTTAGGGTCATAAAATAAGTAGGTAGGCGTTAAAAATTATCAGACACCCCCCTTATCAAGGGGGGATTAAGGGGGGATCGGCACCCCCCTTATCAAGGGGGGCAGGGGGGATCCCCCCGCCTATCGGCACCCCCCTTATCAAGGGGGGCAGGGGGGATCGAACCTAAAATCCATTTTTAATTTAATTATAACCAGCTACTTAGATGAGTATTTTCAAGGTGGAATAATAGAAATTTTTGGGGATGTCTCTCAAATACGTTCATTAATTTTATTTGTTTTTCAACTCCTGTATAGAGATTTGGAGAACGTTGTAAAAGAAGATTACAACTTTCTGTTAAAACACACCAAGTTGTAATTAGTGGTTGAGAAGAATACTGTGCTAAGGTTTGCTGTGCTATTAGATGATATTGATCTTTATTGTTAAATAAAGCCACCCAGAATCCGGTATCAACGATGATCATATTTAGCTTTTAATCCTTCTTTGAGAACAGATTTATAATTAGTAGAAAGGTCGGATTCTGCACTAATACAACCGATTAATCCAGATTCTTTTAAAATGTCTAGGGTACTTTGAGCTTCAGGGTTTATTTTTGATGCAATCTCTGGCTTTTTTGCCAAGGAATAGCGTTTTTTTAATAACTCAATAAAATCAATCAGTAAGTTTTGTGCTTCTTCAGGTAATTGGTTAATATCTTCTTGGATTTGTTCTAAGTTAATCATTAATTTTCCTCCGTTAAGATTTTTAAATGGGCTGCTAATTTTTAAGCCACATAACGAATAATTTTGACTTCTGCTCCTTTATTAACAGGAATAGAATTACCGTCGGTTGGGTTGAACCAAGGAAACCCAACAAAAAGATTCAGACGGATTTAGGGGTTGGGTGTTGGGTTTCGCTTTTCCTGAGAATTGAGAGGTTTTCTTCAACATATTTATTCGCTCAACCCAACCTAGTAACTACGGGCGCTCACTACTTAATTTAATCACTTGTTGCTCAGGAAATTTAAGGGTAAGTTCCCATTCTCCCCCTAATTCCCTCATCATACGGGTTAAATTTTCTAGGGTAAGATGTTGTTTTAAATCATCCGATTTTGCTGAGAAACAGGGCTGTTCACTTTCGCTTTCCGTGATTTCTTCTGAAGCAAGTCCTAGGCGTTGAAGAAGTTCATCAATGATTTGCATTTCTTGTAAAAGCTCTTGGGTTTTAGCTTCAATTTTTGCCCTTCTTTCAGAGGGCAGTTTATCCATTTCTTCATCAAAGGTAATCATAGATTTTGCTCCGTTAAGGTTTTTAAATAGGCTTCAAATCTTTTTTCGGCGATGGGAATGTTTTTTTCATACCATCTTTTATCGCCAGTTTTATTTCCTCCTACTAGCATGATAGCCTGACGGATAGGATCGAAAGCAAAAAGCACTCGCCAAGGTTGTTCTTGATGCTGTACTCGCAATTCTTTAAGGTTGGGGTAACGACTGCCTTGAAGAGTGTCAACATAAGGTCGTCCTAACAAGGGTCCTTTTTGTTTAAGTAGCCCAATATAAGCCAAGATTGAATCTTGTACAGTTTCTTCTTGTTCGTATAGCCAATCTCGAAAGGCTTCATCAAAGATAATATTCCATTCCATCTTTTTTTTCCTAATTTTTACTCATTTCTTGGCGAATGATGCTGATTAGTTTTTGAGCTTGTTGATAACCTGCTTCATTCCCTTGTTGACGATATAATTCTGAGGCTTTTTCGGCATCAGCAAGGGCTTTTGGAAACTCTCTTGTCAGGGCATAAACAACCCCCCGATTGATGTAAGCATAAGCATAATTAGGATTAATTTCAATAGCTTTGCTGTAGTCAGAGAGGGCTAAATCGTATTTCTGCAAGTGAATGTAAAGATTCCCACGATTGTTGTAAGCCTCAGCATAATTAGGATTAATTCTAATAGCTTGGTTGTAGTCAGCTAAAGCTAATTCGTATTTCTGCAAGTCAGAGTAAAGAAGCCCACGATTGTAGTAAGGACCAGCATTATTAGGATTAATTTCAATAGCTTTGTTGTAGTCAGAGAGGGCTAAATCGTATTTCTGCTGGTTATAGTAAAGAATCCCCCGACTGACGTAAGCCCCAGCATCATTAGGATTAATTTTAATAGCTTTGTTCCAGTCAGCTAAAGCTAATTCGTATTTCTGCAAGTCAATGTAAAGAAGCCCCCGATTGTAGTAAGCCTCAGCTAAATTAGGATTAATGTCAATAGCTTTGCTGAAGTCAGAGAGGGCTAATTCGTATTTCTGCAAGTCATCGTAAAGAACCCCCCGATTGTTGTAAGCCTCAGCATAATTAGGATTAATGTCAATAGCTTTGTTCCAGTCAGCTAAAGCTAATTCATATTTTTGTTGGAGACGGTAAAGAAGCCCCCGATTGTTGTAAGCCACAGCATCATTACGATTAATGTCAATAGCTTTGTTGTAATCAGCTAAAGCTAATTCGTATTTCTGCAAGTCAGAGTAAAGATTCCCCCGACTGGCGTAAGCACCAGCATCATTAGGATTAATGTCAATAGCTTTGTTGTAATCAGCTAAAGCTAATTCGTATTTTTGTTGGCGACGGTAAAGATTACCCCGACCTAAGTAAGCCTCAGCTAACTTAGGATTAATGTCAATAGCTTTCCTGTAGTCAGAGAGGGCTAAATCGTATTTCTGCAAGTTTTTGTAAAGAACCCCCCGATTGTTGTAAGCCACAGCATCATTAGGATTAATGTCAATAGTTTTATTGTAGTCAGCTAAAGCCAATTCATATTTTTGTTGGTTATAGTAAACAAGCCCCCGATTGTTGTAAGCCAAAGCATCATTAGGATTAATGTCAATAGCTTTGCTGTAGTCAGAGAGGGCTAAATCGTATTTCTGCAAGTTTTTGTAAAGAATCCCCCGATTGTAGTAAGCCTCAGCATAATTAGGATTAATGTCAATAGCTTTGTTGTAATCAGAGAGGGCTAATTCGTATTTTTGTTGATCAGAGTAAAGAATCCCCCGACTGTTGTAAGCCACAGCTAAATTAGGATTAATGTCGATAGCTTTGCTGTAGTCAGAGAGGGCTAAATCGTATTTCTGCAAGTTTTTGTAAAGAATCCCCCGATTGTAGTAAGCCTCAGCATAATTAGGATTAATGTCAATAGCTTTGTTGTAGTCAGAGAGGGCTAAATCGTATTTCTGCTGGTTATAGTAAAGAATCCCCCGATTGTAATACCAAGCAGCACGGGGAGCGAGATTAATTGCCTGAGTAATCGCCGCTAATCCCTCATCATAGCGTTTTAATCCACTTAATACTCCGTATTTCTCGTTATAGTAATTGGGGTTATTGGGAACCAGAGAAATCGCCTGATTAATCACCGATAATGCTTGCTCATAATTTTCTAAATAGCGATAAACAACACTTTGCTTTTGTAAAATACTACTGTGAAACTTCTTTAAATCTTCCCGTTTAGGTAAGGTATTAATCGCTTGTTGCAAAGCTTCTATAGCTGGTTGATCTTTATCTAAAGCACCTAACGCTAATCCCTTCCCATACCAGGCTAAATAGACATTATCGGGGTCATTTTGCTTAATCGCTTCATCAAAGGCTTTAATTGCTTCCTCATACCTTTCTAACCGCCATAATTGTCCCCCCCTTTCTATCCAAATATCCGCCTTCGCATTGGTATTAGGAACAATAATACTATCAATCGCTTTAATAATTTCTTGTTGTTGTTGCTGACTAACTTGGGGTTGAGTAGTGGTTAATAATTGCGGTTTTACCTTGAATCTTTCTTGCAATCCGATAAAAGTGCTAATGGGAATCCCCAAACTATACCCTAACTGAATTTTCCCTTCCCCTGCTCCTTCTGAACGTCCATGAATCCCTATTACTCTCCCCTGAGAGTCTAATACTGCACCGCCACTCATGCCCCCAAATGTGATGCTGGTATAAACTAATTCATACCCTCCTTCTAAAGAAGCAACACTTTGTAATGTTCCTCCTTGTTCATTGCTTAAGTCACTTTGGCGGGTTTGTATTAATCCCCGTTCTTTCTCGTTAATTGTACCGCCACTAAACAACCATTTCGAGGGATTTTGTCCAATTTTGGCGAAGCCTGCCGCAAAAACAAAATCATCGGTATTTGGGTTATAATTCGCTATTTCCGCAACGGGATAATTGTCCAGGCTTTCAAACTGAAAAACTGCTAAATCTACCCCTTCCTGACGGATGATGGTGCTTTTCTCGATGTTTCGAGTTTTGCCGTCGCTGGTGACGACGGTGTAGGTGTAATCAGCACAGCTGGCGGTGCGTGCCATTTCTCCGCAAAGGACGTGATCGGCGGTTAGGACGGTGTAAATATTCCCTTCTTTAGCGATAATTACGCCACTTCCATTGGCAATTACGCCACTTCCATTGGCTTTACTGCTACTATCAATCCGCACGGTGAAACCCTTGGCTTTTGTTTCTAATTCGGCGATATAGTCAGTAGGGGCGGTGGTTTCTATATCGGGGTTCACCTGCGGTAGGGGCAGGTTATAGGCGCTGAGGATTTCGGGCCGGATGTAGGTTAATAGGGTATGAAGGGGAATGCCCCAATTAACCGCTCTCATCTGTTGGATTTCTGCGTCTGTGGGTTTTGTGCCGTCTTCGTAGATGTAGTTAGAGAGAATCGGATGGGCCGATCGCCCGTTAATGCCGATTAACTCATCCTCGAAAAAGATACCACCGCCACTCATTCCCTGCACGATATCGCCACTATAACCGACGCTGTAGCCCTCCCGGAGGGGTCGATCGCTTGTTTGTTCAATTTTCCCGTTATCGGTGGTGTACTGCCCCGTTTCTGCGGAATAACCGGTTACGGTGATATCTAGTTCCGCATCCGGGGAAATGGCGCGAATTTTAGCGATCGGATAATCCCGGGTATCGCTAAACTCCACCAGGGCCAGATCCTTATCTTTTAAAAGGGAATTCGGCGCGATCGAGGCTGTGCGGGTTTGGCCGTCGTGGGTTTGGATCTGTAGGGTGGTCGCGCCGCGGGTAACGTGAGCGTTGGTCAAAACGAGGTATATACTGCCTTTTTTCCCGATAATGATTCCCGATCCCCGATTTATCTCGCTAGTAATCTTAACAGTGACTTGACGGATCGATCGCTCGATCTGCGCGTTTGGGCTGTCTTCCGCCACGATCGCCGGAGCAGAGAAAGGGGATAGCGCTTTAACCGGTACGACGGGCAGAAGTAGGAGGCTTAGGAGTAGGGGAAAGGGTTTCAACATGGTTATTATGGGGAAATTCGGGGTAAAACAGCGAAAATTCTAGCGGGTGGGAACGCAATTATTTTGCGGGCCAGCAGATCTCGTACCACAGGGCGCGTCGCGATCGGCGAGTGGTGCTTTGGCGAAAAACTCCGTCATCGAGATATAGGTTTTATCTCCGGAATTCTGGAGGAGCATATCCGAGCTTTTCCCCTCTAGGATGTCCATGAGTTGTTGCAAGACTAAATCTGGATTATCGTGGGGTTTAAGGGTAAAAAGTTGGCTATTACCATCGCAGGGATCGCCGGATCGTGAAACGCTGCAGATGATCGGGTATCCCTTCGCCCGGCCGGTGGTGAGATAGTTAAAACGCCCTTGATTATAGGCTTCCTGGAATTTTTTCGTGACTTCCTCGCAACGAACCGGGGAA
The DNA here is from genome assembly GCF_020246405.1 of Microcystis sp. M083S1. Classification (NCBI taxonomy): domain Bacteria; kingdom Bacillati; phylum Cyanobacteriota; class Cyanophyceae; order Chroococcales; family Microcystaceae; genus Microcystis; species Microcystis sp. M083S1. The sequence continues at coordinate 20,966 of NZ_JADBTB010000188.1, read as the reverse complement.
CGTTTGGAGAAATATTCCGATTTCCAGCCGATAATCCGCACATTGCCGCTCCTTTGGGGAATCCAAGCGAGGGTGGCGGGGATTTTTCCTCCCGATGCGCGATCGAACACCTCTTTACAGAAGAAGGTGACGCCATTCGGGGTGGTCGATTGGCTGAAACCGGGGGCGATACCACCGAGGAGGACAGTGGCGAGGAGGCCGACGCAAGCGAGACGGTGGGAAATATATCTAGAGTTCATAGGGATAGTTCCTCAGAAAATAGGGATTAGAATCGTGATTAGGGTCAAAATGGGATTATTTAAGGGTTAGCGGCGGCGTTGAGGGTGTAGCGACCCGATTCACCCCCTTCGCGAGAGGTGGCCACTAGGATATAAACTCCATCGGCAGGTAATTCGGTTACGAGTCGAGCGTTAAAATCCCCGGGGGCGCGATCGACACGCTGGTCACTACGGGCGACCTGTGGGTATTTTGTCCCCTCGGAAGATTGGAGAACGCGATAGAGGACAAGATAGGGAGCGATCTCGTTGCTGTTCATATCCAGAACGATTTTCTGTCCTGCACGACCCTCGAACCCGTAATATTGCTCGTTTTGGTCTTTGGTCAAGTTGCCTTGAACGGTCTGACCGTTAAGAGGGAGGGCGAGTAACTGTATCCGATCGTCCTGTCCTAATGTTGAGACGGTGGAGACATCACCTGTTTTAACTGCGGTGAGGAAAGCTTGCAGGCGATCGAGGGAAACGGCGAAATTAATGCCGCTCTGGGTAAGGCCGATCGGGTTTCCCGCACCGTCGTAAACGTAACTCCCGATATCGCCTGCGACGTTAACCCCCACCACTTCCCCCCGTGAATTCAAAAGCGGCCCGCCGGAATTGCCTTTGTTGATATTAGCGTTGTGTTGCACAATGCCTTTTTCGGGGTCGAGACGGCTGATAATGCCCTGGGTGAGGGTGTTTTGATAGTCCTCGTTTAAGGGTGTGCCGATGGCGAAAACGCTTTCGCCGACTTTGGCGGAGTTCGGACGGGCCAGGGGAAGATAGGGCAGGTTTTGGCGGTTATAAATCCGCAGGACGGCTAAATCCACGCCATTTTTAGCGAAGCCGATCACGTCTGCCGAGGCCTGCTGTCCGTTGGAAAATTTCACTGTCACCACCCGGGGGCCATCCGCAACAACGTGGGCGTTGGTAATGATGATACCGTCGGGACTGACGAGAAAGCCGCTACCGTGGCCGCTGCCATTTTTGACGGTGACGACGGCGGGGCTGGCTTTCTGATAGACTCTAGAAGCGGTCTGCTCCTGCGCGAGGATGGGTGGAATGTTTTCCATCAGGAAGCCTCCGGGTTGAACGAGTAGGCCAGTGGTGGCCAGTAGCACCGATAGGGTGAAAGTAATTGGTTTCATCGGGTTGGCTCCTCTTTAGTCGAGGGATACTTGCAAGGATGTTATCGTTGGTTTTTTCCCAATTATGCGATCAAGTTTTAAGTCCTCAGATTGCTTTTTTTACAAAAGTTTAGAGGGGGAGAGCGATCGCTCTCCCTTGCAACTTACGCACCTATCTGCCGTAGTGCTTCTATGGCGCTGTTGTACATTTCTGTGTTTCCCTGCTGGCGAAATAATTCGGCGGCCGTTGTTAGATCGGCGATCGCATTTTGTCTCTGGTTAAATGCGAGATGGACGTATCCGCGGAAATGGTAAGCGTAGGCAGCGCGGGGGTTTAGTCGGATCGCGGTGTTCAGGTCTTGAAACGCCGGTCGCCATTGTTCGCGAATCGTGTAAATCATGCCCCGACCGAGGTAAGCTTCGGCATAGTCCGGATCGAGTTCGATCGCTCTGGTGAATTGAGCGACGGCGAGATCATATTTTTCCTGTAGGATGTAGTTAATTCCCCGGTTAAAGTGGGCGATCGCTTCTTTGTAGTTCGCTTGAGTGATCAGGGTTTCGGCTGGTTGTCGGCTTTCTAGGGCCATAACGGGGTGAACAGTGGCGAGGGTGGAGAGGCCGATTAGGCTGACGGTGGTGAGAAGGGCGAAGGATTTCATGGGTAGTTCCTCGGTGAGGGTGATTTGAGCTTCTACCTAATTCATCGGTTGTTTTTTTGGGAATATGCAGAATAGGGCAATCAATTTTTTTTCCTTTCGGGTACAAAAGGAAAAAGCGCGGCAATCGGGAGAGCTTTGTTATCATTTAGTGAAAAATACTTGTTTTTTTCGATGCAATATGGTAGGCAAATCCCCGACGATTACCGATGCGGAATTAATTCGCCTCAGTTGTCAGAACCCGGAATTACGCTTTGAACGCAATGCAGATGGAACCTTAGTCACTATGGCACCGATCGGAAGTATTTCGGCGAATCGAGAACTGAAAGCCGGCGCTCGCCTGCTCTACTGGGTCGAACAGAACGGGTTAGGAGAGGTATTTAGTTCTAGCGGCGGTTTTAAACTGGCCAATAGCGCGGTACGCTCTCCCGATGTGGCTTTCGTGGCGAGAGAACGTTTACCGTCCGGTTGGCAGGAAAGGGAGGATGAATTTCTCGATCTCGCGCCGGATTTCGTGATCGAGATCCGTTCTAAAACCGATAGTTTATCCAAGTTAAAGCGGAAAATGGAGGAGTATCGGGAGAACGGGGTGAAGTTAGGATGGTTGATCGATCGCCACAATAAACAGGCTTTCGTCTACCGTCAGGACGGGACGATTACCTGTTATCCCGCCAACGCGATTTTAAGCGGGGAGGATGTGGTTCCGGGGTTCACTTTGGCACTGGAAATCTTGCTGTAAGAGTGATCGCCATTTTTTAAATCCTACAGTAACCTGAGTTCGCGATAAGGAAAAAGACGGGTAGTAAAGCGAATAGAAGTTAATTTTTGGGCATAATCGCGGATATTCTCTGACCATATTTCTGAAAAATTAGCCGATTCTCACCGTAAAATCTTCTCTAAAACTGGAGCGCCTCATCCCTGTTGTAAGGCCACTAAACTCATCTCAAAATCGGCATTCCATTCATGCTGCCATTGCTCGATTTTTTCCCTTAAATCTTGCTTTTCTTGGGGATTAAATTCTCTACTTAAGTAGCTGGTTATAATTAAATTAAAAATAGATTTTAGGTTTGATCCCCCCTGCCCCCCTTGATAAGGGGGGTGCCGATAGGCGGGGGGATCTGAAAGTTTTTAATACCTACCTACTTAAAATTGCTGCAGTTAAAACTCGATCGATTCTAGCACTTAAATCATCATTGATGTCACCGTAATCTTCTAAATCATCCCATTACTCGATACAGGCGCTAATAATTGCTTCTAAAATAGCGAGGGCGTTATCTGGTTCTCCCTTTTGATAATAATCTTGGTTCTCATCCACTAGGGCGTAAATTTCATTAGAAATTGGATATTCTTCGTAGTAATCTTCTTGGATCGCTCGTAGGGATTGCCGCAGTTCATTACGGACAGTATTACGATAAGCTTTGAGATTAATAGTTATCTTCGCTGCCGCTTTATTAACTGGGGTAGCTGGAACTAAAAATTTATCAATTGTCTCGATAATTTCTGGGTGTTTAGCCACTAAATGATTAAGCAATTTTCTTAATTTACTTTCATCGATCGGTGTCAATAACTCCTCTAGGGAAGCTTTTTTAATAATTAATTATAGTTGACGAGAACAGGTTAATAAAACCGCCATAATACGCTTACACAAACCCTCGTAATACTAGGAACAAGAACAGGAGAGATTCTCAAGATTATCTTGGTTAAAATCCATGACAACTCGATAGTTTTTAACCTAACTACCATACACTAAAGCTTGTAGATTTTGCCCCCGTTGCCAAAGAGAAATAACCGCACCGTTATCGTAATAATATTGACCGCGCTGATAGGAAGCATTGGTGCTATTTTGCCGGATAATTTTTTCCCTGATAGGAGGAATAGTCATAGTCAGCAAAGGAGAGGACTGACTGATAAAATCTTGTCTGTGTTAAGAAAACGGCCAGCACCGAGACAGACCACTGCATCAGCAACCGAGTCAACTTATCTTCAGTTTAGCCTAAATGTGCTATAGTGAAGACAGTATGGAAATTAAAAACATTCCTCTGTCCCAAATTCGTCGTCCTTTACCGCGACAAACCGATCCCGAAAAAGTTAATCAGTTGATGCAATCGATCGCTGAGGAGGGATTGCGAGAACCGATCGATGTTTTGGAGGTGGATGGTCAATACTACGGTTTTTCCGGTTGCCATCGCTTTGCCGCTCATCAGCGTCTCGGTAAAGAAACAATTCTCTGTCGAGTTCGTCGCGCTCCTAAATCCGTTTTAGCTAAACACATCGCTTAAGCTGAGAAGTCCCATGAATGAGTCCTTATATAAATATCATCGGCAAAAATTAGAGCAGTTAATGGCAGAAATTGGCTGTAAAAATCTGGAAGAATTGAGTAAGTTATCGGGTCTATCTTCTTGGCAATTGCAGAGAGTTCGCCATGGTTTAATCGCCAAATTATCCTCTGAATCTTTGGTGAAATTAGCTAATGCGCTGCAGCTGCCAGTTAGCGATCTCCTCGCTCATTTTCAAATCCCGACGATGGGGACAGAGGATCGTTCAGGGGAATTAAAAATTCTCGAACAAGAGTATCAAAATTTACAGCAAAAATTAGACCAGCAAAAAGAAGAATTAGCCGAAGAATTTCAACGTCAAAGCATCGAAGCGATCGAATCTTGGTTAGTTCAATGGCCCACGGCCGAGGCCGTTGCCCGCAAAAATCCCGACCTAGCAGCCGTCAAAATCCTCTCCCTAGTTAAACCGATTATGCAGTTACTGCAGCGCTGGGGAGTGCAACCAATTCACAGTGTCGGTGATCATGTTAGTTACGATCCGCAAATCCATCAATTGATCGATGGTCAAGCAGCAATCGGTACACCCGTTTTAGTTCGTTATCGGGGCTATCGTCATGGGGAAAAACTACTTTATCGTGCTAGAGTGAGTTTAATTAAAGTAGAAATGCAGGAAATTAAACCAGCAGAAACAGAAAATGTCACCGCTTAAAGTGATAATTCTTGCAGAGCTTTAGTGCTGTGAAAAATTCCCCCGTGGTCTGCTTTTATCGAAAAAATCGGGTCTAAAACCTCGCCTTAAGACGAAAAGTTTTTGGAGCGGGACATAAATCCCCATTACAAAACTAATGGCTACTTGATAACCGCCCCCTGAACGGTTAAAATAAGATTATGGGTGATTCGGAGAAAAAAACCAGCAATGGTTACAGATGCTTGACGGAGGTTTATCTGTTGCCGATGTTAGGATACTACTATTAGCGACGCTTGAGCGAAATCCAACCGCATCAATGTCGTCAATAATGTTGGGTTTCTAACTGGGATTGGTGCGTTACGCTAACCCTAACGCACCCTACTGGACTGTTTCAGCTAAAATAGGGCAATAGATTTCGGCTTAAAGTCTTAGATTATAGAATTTATAGCATTTTTCTAATACACCAAATTAGCTGAAACAATCCACTACACTCAAGATTAAGAAGGAAACCGAGCAAAAAGTAATGAGAGGGTTGTTTTAAGTTTGTATTTGTGCTACTTTGAAAATATGAAAGCAACGATCCGAAACGTTAAAATTAGCGAGATCCCCACAGCGATCGAGCAGTTAGGTTTGTCCGCTCATGCGTGTGTCGATTTCACCATCGAGAATCATGAGATGACGGGAAACGAACAGGAAGAAACCACCCAAGCCTTGATGGAAGTGGTGAATGAAATTCGTGCTTATGCCAAGAGTCAGGGATTGACTGATGAGAAGTTGGAAGAGCTTTTAGTAGATGAATCGTGAACCCATAGTTATCGATACGAACGTCTTGATAAGCTTCGCCTTAAGCAGTACGACAACACCAGCTTTGGCTGTAGAATACGCGATTAATAACTTTATTATTCTGCAAAGTCCCGCAACTATATGCGAGTTGGTCACAAAACTTCTTCTCCCAAAGTTCGAGAGGTACATTACACTGGAGCAGCGCCAACAACTGCTAGTAAGAATTTTGGAAATTTCGCTGCTGATTAGACCTACTGACCACACTGAAATTTGCCGAGATCGAGACGATAATAAATTCCTAAATCTGGCAACCAGTGGGGAAGCACGCTATCTCATTACTGGTGACAATGATTTGCTTATACTGCAACGCTATGGGAAAACAGAGATCGTTACACCAAGGGAATTTTTAAAAATTGTTCGGCGGTGAAGTACAAAAAATCCAGTTTGAGTGAGATGATCGAAAGAACAACATTGATAGGGAAAAACACGGGATAGACTTTAATTTTGCCAAGACAAGTGACTTAAGCAGTAGGTTGGGTTGAGCAATAATAACTTTTGTCTGTCAAATATTAGCGACGCTTAAGCGAAACCCAACCACACCAATGTCGTCAATAATGTTGGGTTTCTAAGTAGCTGGTTATAATTAAATTAAAAATGGATTTTAGGTTCGATCCCCCCTGCCCCCCTTAATAAGGGGGGTGCCGATAGGCGGGGGGATCTGACAACTTTTAACGCCTACCTACTTAACTGGGATTGGTGCGTTACGCTAACGCTAACTTTTATCTTATCGGTAAAGATTGCAATCCAAAACAGAGACCTTGACACACTCGTGTTAGGAAATTTAAGTCTAAAGTAGCGATTGTATCCCGAGAACTATGATAATAGGGATTACGCATATTAGCCGTATCTGTCACCATAATTGCCGAATAACCGCGACTCCAAAAGGGAGAATGATCGCTGCGTCGAGTATCGGGGACGACATAACCTCCAAAAATTACCGGCAACCACTCGCAGGGAGTCTGATTTTCCCGCAGGACTCGACTGAGAAAATTTAAATCCTTGCGGGTTTTGAGATTGCCAATCAAAGCGATAAAATCCCCGGTGTTGGGGTAAAAATATTCTAGAAAAGCCGGATATTTTTGAGAATGGGGATTTTTATCACAGTAACCGAGCATTTCTAAGGATAACATTAACCTTAAATCCTGCTTAGTTTGTTTTAATTTTTCTGCGTAGGCAATGCTCCCCAGTAATCCGTATTCTTCTAGATCGAAGGCAATTAAACGAATTGGATAATTAGCTTGATTCTCCCCAAAAAACCTCGCTAATTCTAATAATACCGCTAATCCCGTGGCGTTATCGTCGGCCCCCGGCGACCCCGGCACCGTGTCATAATGAGCGCCAATTAAAATCGGAGGTTTTTGACTGTTGTTAGGCAAATCCAAGATTAAATTTTCGTAATTTTTTCCCTGAAAATGGAAAAAATGTGATTCAACTTTTCCCCAATTGCCTAACTCTTGCCGCAGGTATTCTCGCACATAAAAATGTCCTTGACTAGAGAAAAAAGGGTTTCTTTCTCGGACAATTTGTTCTAGGTGTTGGCTTAAGCGATCGCTAAGAAGATCAAACATTGATAGCAGCAGATAATTTAATCAAAAGAGCCAATGGATAGAGAAACTGAGGCAAAAATCGGGGAGAATAATAATTGTTAATTATCAGGTATTCTGTGGGGCTAAAATCATGACCAATCTCCAATTGACTAACTATGAGTGTATCGTGATCGGGGCGGGATTAGCAGGATTAATCGCCGCGCGGAATCTCCAGAGGCAAGGTCATCAAGTTCTGGTAATCGAAGCGCGAAATCGTTACGGTGGCAGAATGTCTGGTCAATATCTCCCCTCCGGACAGTGGATCGATCGAGGTGGTCAGTGGGTCGGTCCAACCCAAGAGCGTTTTTTAGCCCTCCTTGATGAGTATAAAATACGTCGTTTTCCCTCTCCCAATCAGGGAAAAACCGTCCTAGTGTTCAACAACAAACGCTATGAATTCAATGGTTTTTTTCAAGGTTTCCACGAGGGAGAAGTACCCGATATCGGCGCGGCAGAATGGCAAGATGCGATGTCAGCATGGGCGCGTTTTCAAGAACTAGCCAAAACCCTACCTTCAGGTTATCCCCAAAGCAACGATCACACCAAAAAACTAGACAGTAAAACTTTTGCCCAGTGGATTGAAGAAAACACCAGCACAGATTTTGGTCAATGGTATTTTGCTTATATGGCGCGTGCAGTGGGGTTTCTCGGGCCGGCCGAACCCCAACAAGTCTCACTGCTGCACGTTCTTTGGGGACAAAATTGCGCCCCTCAGGCCGAACATCCAGAAGCCGAACTGATCCATGGCGGAGCCGGACAAATTCCCGACAAGATCGCAGCGGAGTTAGGAGAGCGAATTCGATTGGGGGAACCGGTTTTTCGCCTTAATTATGACTCGGCCGGCGTGACCGTAGAAACCAGCCAGAATACTTTTACCGCCAAATTTGCCATCATTGCCATGCCACCCCATCTTGCCGGCCGCATTATTTATCATCCCCCGCTACCACCCCAGCGAGAACAACTAACCCAACGAGTACCGATGGGATGCTGCGCTAAAATCCTGATTTCCTATGAGCAACCTTTCTGGCGAAAACAGGGACTAGCGGGAGTTGCTCAAGGGAATTGTCAATGGTTGGAACTCTGTGCTGATAGTTCCGATCCCGAAACCGGTGTCGGGGTAATCGCCACCTTTGTGGTTGGCGATCGCTATAACCGTTGGCGCTCCATGAGTGGCCCAGCGCGTCGTGCCGCCGTTCTCTCGGATTTAGCTATTTATTTCGGTCAAGAGGCACTTTTCCCGATCAGTTACGATGAGGTGGATTGGCCCGGGGATCCTTGGACTGGTGGCGCATATTCCGCTTTTATGCCCCCCGGAGTCTGGACAAGTTTCGGCGAGGCTCTTTTTACTCCCGTCGGACCGATTCACTGGGCCGGCACAGAAATGGCCGATCGCTGGCCGGGATTTTTTGAGGGAGCGATCCGCACCGGTGAGGCAGCGGCCGATCGAATCGCCTTGCTTTTGCGGGAAAAATGAGCATCTACAGGGCTACGCCACCTTTTAGGTCAAAAAAGTCATCATAGTCAAGTTTCGGGGCTAATAGGGCAGAAAACTCTTAAATCATCACTATTTCGCCCTGGTAATGTTCGACGAAATACTGCACACGATGACGATATTCTTTAATTGTCCGATCGACCCATTCCCGCTGCTCACTGTTAGCATAGATATGCACTAAAGGTTCTCCAGCATCGGGTAAAATCAACACCCAGTCATCATTAAGGGGATTAATCACCTTCACCCCATCGATCAACTCTAGATTATCGGTAGCGTGAGTCTCCACCAGATAGCGCATCAAGGATCCCTTTACTTTCCAAGGACAACGCACCGCCGTATTCTTATTGTAAATGCGCGGTAACTCGGCCCGCACCTGAGCTAGAGAACGTTCCTGAATGGTTAACATCTCCAAAAGTTTCGCCACGCTGAACATGGCATCGAAACCGGGATGTAATTGCGGAAAAATAAAGCCAGTTTGCCCAGATCCTCCCAAAACCACATTAGGATTAGTTTGACATCCTTCCATTAAAGCGCTAGGACTGGCTTTTGTCCGCACCACCCGGCCATCGTGACGACGCGCGATCTGTTCCACGGCACTAGAAGCATGAACCGGCACTACCACTGTACCGCGAGGATGGGAGGTCAGAATTGTATTCACCATTAGAGCAGTTAATTGTTCCCCGCGAATCGATAAACCACTCTCATCGACGAGGACTAATTGTTCCCCGTTGGCCGAAACTTGTACGCCTAAGTTCGCTTTCAGGGCCTCCACCACATGGCCCAATTGATGGATCAGTAACTCTCTTTCCTGCATGGAAAGGGCATTCTGACGTAAACTGGCATTGAGAACCACGGCATCACAGCCAAATTTAGCCAGTAATTCTGGTAAAATTGCCCCTGAGACTCCGTAGGCGTAATCAATGACGATTTTGGAGCTACTATTGCGAATAGCCTCCACATTTAGCTGAGTTTCAAAGGTTTTGCGGTAATTATCGAGAATATCAGCCGGATAGGACATACTGCCGATTTCCTGCATTCCCACCCGTCGCAGATCTTCTTTAAAATAGGCCCCTTCGATTTTCTTTTCCCTCGCTTTGGAAACATTAATCCCTTTTTCGTCTAAAAACTCGATTAAGAGAAAATCCGGGCGATCGGGATGGATACGGACGTGAATGCCACCGACTACGTTTAATTTAGACACTAAAGTCCGCGAAATCGGTAAAGCATTCGCTTGTAGGTTTTGGATATTAACTCCCACGGACATTAAACCGGCAATCAGCGATCGACTGACCATGCGCGAGACACTACGTTGATCCCGGGAGACGATTACCGTTGACCCCGGTTTTAGAATGGAACCGTAGGATGCCCCCAGTTTAACGGCGAATTCGGGCGTGATATCGATGTTAGCCAGGCCCGATACTCCTCGTTGACCAAAGAGGTTTTTATGGGCAGTATTTCCCCAAATCAGGTTAATATTGAGGATGGCTCCCGATTCGATCTGTTTACTCGGCCAGACTCTTACCCCGGAATTGATCTGCGCTTCTTCCCCCACGATCGATAATTGTCCAATCACCGCACCTTCGTGTACTTGGGCCCGTCGATCGATTCTGGTTCCCCTAGCGATCGTACAAGCGGCTAAATTGACCTCATCCCCGATCACCACACCATTCCAGAGGATGGGACGTTTCAGATCGGAACCGGCACCGATGGTGACATTATCGCCGATAACCGAACCCCTCTCGATCAGAACATTTGCACCAATGCGGCAATGATTGCCGATCATGGCCGGGGCCTCAATCTGGGCGCTAGGATCGATATAAGTATTAGTACCGACCCACACCCCGGGGGATTTTTCTCGATAGGGAAATTCTAGGTTAACTTTGCCGGATAAAGCGTCGTATTGTGCTTCTCGGTAGGCCTCCAGATGACCGACATCGCACCAATAACCATCGGCCACATAACCATACATAGGTTCGCCCCTTTGCAGCAGCAGCGGAAACAAATCTTTAGAAAAGTCGGCTTCTTCTTTGTAAGGGAGATAATCGAGGACTTCTGGTTCAAGAATATAGGTCCCGGTGTTGACAGTATCGGAAAAAATCTCGCTGGTGGATGGTTTTTCGATAAAACGGCGAATTCTGCCTTCTTTGTCGGTAATCACTACCCCAAATTCGATCGGATTGGGAACGCGCGTCAGGACGAGGGTTGCTTTCGAGTTTTTGCTTTTATGGAATGCGATCGCTTTTTGCAGGTCAAAATCGGTGATACTATCGCCACTAATCACCAGAAAGGTATCATCTAACCATTCGGCAATATTTTTCACACATCCTGCGGTGCCTAGGGGTTGATCCTCCTCCACAGCGTAGGTGATTTTTACTCCAAAGTCGCTGCCGTCTTGAAAGTAGTCGCGCATGACATCGGGGAGATAGTGCAGGGTGGTGATAATTTCAGTAATGTCATGCTTTCGCAGTAAATTAATAATATGTTCGGCGATCGGACGGTTGAGAATCGGGACCATCGGTTTGGGAAGATCACAAGTAAGCGGACGTAATCTTGTCCCCGAACCACCTGCCATTAGTACCGCTCGCATAACTTCCTCCCAAGGCTATCTTTTCGCCGTTTTTAAATAGTTTTTGCAAATTATGGCTTTAGTTTTCCTATCTCGATCGAGCTAGTTCCTAACCGGCATTCTAACACCGTCCCCCCGATTCAGGACAATATTTTCTTTTCCCAAGCCGGCAAAACCCAAGCTTACAATGGGAGATGTGAATTGTCTAAATCCAAGGATGAGATGACATGAGACTGGTTGTTTTTCTCTTAATAATTGTTTACGGTGTCGGTGGTTGGAAATTCTGGAATGGATACAGAAGCACTAACTTTAGTTCCAGTTTACCCAATCGTTTAGCTCTAACACTGTTCTGGCCGCTTCTGTTGGCTGTTAATCCCGCCTACCGCAAGAATTTTCAAAAAGCCCTCAAGGGCAAATAAAATTAACATACTGCCAAGGTTGCGGCCATAAAACAAAAAAGGGAGTGGGTATCGAGGCGTTTTCTGCTGGATTAGTCGAGATTACCCCCCCAAAAAACCCTTAAATAATCCATGGCAATCAGCAATTTAGCCATGGATGGCTTATCATGGTTAGGGAAAAAATTGGGGTCGTAGCTCAGTTGGATAGAGCGAGTGCCTCCTAAGCACTAGGCCGCCGGTTCGATCCCGGCCGATCCCGCCTTTTTCAGTGATCAGTTAGATGTTGGGGTGTGGGGAAGTGGGAATTATGAATTATGAATTATGAATTATGAATTGGGGGGTGGGGAGAATAAATAAAAGCAATCTCCTGTCTCCCGTCTCCTGTCTCCTGAATAACCGGTATTTATCTTCTCATTCTGCCCTTAACTTGATACCAAAGCCTTCTTAAACGTAGATCGAGAGAAAAACCCCGACGGGTGGGAATAACAATCGTGCCACCGATGCGATCGTGGAAAGCTCGGTTCAATTGCTCATCACCGATCGCCATACCACAATCGGCGAAAAGGGGCGAAGATAATAAAATCAAACTTAAAGGATTGCCAAAAAAAGTATTTAACCCTACCATCATTAAAGCTGCCCCGCCACCAGCGATCGCCTCTCGTTTGCTTAACTCCAAAATTCCGGGTAAACGCTGAAGTCGCAGATCGATGACCTTCATATCCAAGGCCCAACGTCCTAAACTCTGACCCTGATTCTGCGCTACCAATAACACCCGCAAACACCACCAGATCAGCAGAAAAAGCAAGAATTGCAGTACAGGCGCACTATTAGCAAAGGAGCTTAAAAACCAGATCGAGGCAAAGTCGATCAGGAAAGCATAGGCCCGACGATCTAAGGGAATTTTCGGAAATTTTTGCGGTAGATTATCTTCAGGCGGGATGGGGTAAACCATAAACTAAATTCTCGGAAAAATCCTGCTGTTTATCTTCTACTCTAATCGGGAAATTGGCAATTCTAGAGTGAGTGGAACGAACCACAGAGACACAAAGGACACAAAGATTGATCGCTATTATATAAGTTAAACTTATCACACAAAGAATAAGAGAGCCAGAGATCTAGGCTACCATTGAGCAAAGGTAGCCCAGAATACAGGGATAATCATGGAGCAAGATTCATTACTAACGGAGGTTATTCTAACCCATCCACGGCAAAGTTTGGGAGAGATCCAATTGGATTGGATGCCACAACCGGGTAATTATTTGGCCTTAAAAGGACAAACCTATGCGGTTTTGGAACGTCACCACCAGTATCAATACAAGATTGGTGGCTATTGTTTACGCAAAATTTCCCTTTATGTACAAACTGCTCCCACTCCTAACGAAAAAAGTTTGATTGAAGGACGTTGGGTGATGGGGGATGCTAGTTGTCGTTTTAACGCCAGATCCGAACTGTTACGCTGTGCGATTAACCCCTCTGGTCCCTGTCAAGATTGTCGTTTTTACGAAACTATTAACCCTTAAAAGAGCCTTTTTCGGGAATAATCTGACTATGTATTGACAAATCGCCTATGAATCATCCTTATTCTTGGATCGAGGATAGCTTAAAAACCCTCCATCGGGCCAATTGGTATCGAAGGGTTAAAACCATTCAAGGCCAGGGCGGAGCCGTTATAGAATTAGAGGGTCGATCGCTGATTAATTTTGCCAGTAATGATTATCTGGGATTAGCAGCCGATGAAAGAATGATCGCGGCAGCCATAGCAGCCACACAACGCTATGGAACTGGAAGCACCGGTTCGCGTCTATTAAGTGGACACCGAGATATTCATCGAGACTTAGAATTAGCGATCGCATCTTTTAAAAATAGCGAAGACGCGATCGTTTTTAGTTCGGGATATTTAGCCAATTTGGGGACAATTACCTGTTTAGTCGGGCAGAAAGACCTGATTTTAGGCGATCAGTACAATCACTCTAGCCTGAAAAATGGAGCCAAGTTAAGCGGTGCCACGGTGAAAGAATACCGGCACAATAGTCTCGAAGATTTAGAAAATCAGTTATTAGCCCACCGTCATCACTATCGTCATTGTTTACTGCTCACCGATACAGTGTTTAGCATGGATGGGGATATCTGTCCCCTAGCGGGAATTCTCGCTCTAGCCGAGATTTATAATTGTATGGTTTTGGTGGATGAGGCCCACGCTACCGGGGTTATGGGGGAAAATGGCACAGGTTGCGTGGAATATTGTGGTTGTCAGGGACGGGAATTAATTCAGATGGGAACCCTGAGTAAAGCTTTGGGCAGTTTAGGGGGATATGTGACCGGAAACGCCAAAATTATCGATTTTATCCGCAATCGCGCCGCTACTTGGATTTATACTACCGGTTTATCCCCCGCCGACACCGCCGCCGCTAGAATGGCTCTAGAGATTATTCATCTGGAACCGGAACGTCGCCAACGCCTACACCAAAATATTAATTTTGTCAAGAGTAACTTAAATAATTTTAATATATTGCCTTCGGAAGCGGCGATTTTATGTTTACCGGTAGCCAATCCGGGTCAAGCCCTAGAATTATCGCAAAAACTGCTAGAAAAAGGCATTTTTGCCCCCGCAATTCGTCCTCCTACCGTTCCCACCAGTCGTCTGCGGTTTACTGCCATGGCCACCCATAGCCGCGCCCATCTAGAGGTTCTTGTCCAGTCTATTGGCGAATCTTTGCCCTCATAGGGAAAAAGTTTTTGGTGGGAGCAGGGTATGGGAACGGCTTATGCTGCGGCAGGTTTAGGGACTCTTGAAAGGATTGACAATTTTCAGCCCATCAATGTCTGAATACCCAAATGGCTCAAGTTTGCGGCTTGCCGCTAAATATTCGCAGGCAACCTGCCAAATTAAAACTCCCTCTGTCAGATTAGCTACTAGAGAAGCTGCGATTGTCTGCTTACCGGGATCACGCGAATCATTGACGTAAATTAAAACATTTGTGTCAACGGCGTTCATGCAACATATCTCTCGTAAACTGGGGAGCATCAGAGGGAATGGGGTTTTGTTGCATTCGCTCAACAAGCAGCCTTAAAAAATTCTGCCTAGCCGCAATATCGGTAATCTTTGGGGGAATAATTTGAGGTGATTTGACAAAAAGCTCCACCTCAGTGCCTTCAGGTAAATCGTAAGCTGTTTGAAGGATGAACGTACCACTATGATAAATCGCTTTCAAGGCTTGGAGCATGGGGAAATCTCTATCACAAGAATTAGGGGTGATTTAGTTAGCTGCTTACAGTCTAGCCTACAGGATTGCCCCTCTATTTTAACCAACGCTAACATTCCTCAACTGGGCCCACCAGAGCGGCATCGCACTTTAACCCACAGCTTCAATCAATGTGCATGGTGCGTTCCGCAAAAATCGATCGGTGGAGCAGTAGGAGTCACATTAGGGAACGTACCCTACGGCTTTCAGTGCGTGAAGACGATCGCACTCTCGGTCGGGTGCAGTGATTTGTTATACTGTCGCTTGATCGGGAGCTTAATAACTTTACGTCCACTGGCAATTTGCTTTTCTCTAAGATCGTCAAATATTGCCTTGAGATCATAATTAAAAGATTTTGCGTATTCTTCTCTATATTTATGAATTTCTTCGACAATTTCATCTTTATACATAGTTATTCTCCTCGAAGCTTAAATCCTATGAACTCGTAAGGGGTACAAACAAATGGCAGCCTGTATCCAAGCTCAAGACTAATTTGAGATAGCTTTCTTTGAATTTGAGCGTTTGCCATGTGCTTACAATTCCATGTTAGTAGATAGTCTAAGCCATAAACGGTTGCTAGTGCCATGTGTAAGGCATCATTAGACGCTTTGGGGGGTAGGTTGCTTTGTTGTAGGAATTCTTGTGCTAGAGCGATCGCTTCTTCGGTTAGATCGAGAAAAATCAAGGACTGTAACAAGTTCTGTCTTTGAGTAGCAATTTTTGAATCTCCTCTCGATGCTTCATCTTCAACAATTTCCGAAACATACAGAACTAATGAACTACTATACTCATCCCAGCAGTCTTGTGTAATCTTAATGTTAGCGGCAAGAATCAGGTTTTCTGTTGGTCTTGCGGTTAGATGACCCAAAATACTGGTTTCAATATAGACGGTTTCGCTCACGGCAATCTAGAAAATCTATCCCACGTCTATCCTACTGCATTTAATCTTGGTTTTGAGGGAGTTGGGTAACAACCGTCAACCCAAGCTACAAGATCAGCATCGCACTTAAACCCACAGTTTCAATCAATGTGCATGGTGCGTTCCCCAAAAATCGATCGCTGGAGCAGTAAGAGCCACATCAGGGAACGCAGCTTACAAGATCGGCGATCTCACCGTTAAGTCTCTCATTCTAATTTTGTCTTCTTCAATAACTGTAAAGTGTCCATACCAGTCATCCCGCAATGAGATAACCTTGGCAACTTTCTCAGCGACTACAGATGCAGAAGGTACTCTTATTCTAAACAAAATAATACCAACACTGGCCGGCAACCTTGAACGAAAGGCGAGTTCTCCAAAATCTTTATCAAATGTCAAGAGAATACGATTTTCTGCTTGGGCGCGACTTAAAACTTCCCAGTCCGAGATTCCGGGGGATTCCACCCTAATCCACAGGACATCATGGCCATTTTGTCCTGGGGCTTCAACCGCATCAAGGGGGAAATTTTCGTTCGCTAGAAAACGCATCAGTTAAGCAGGAATAGCATAGACTTTCTCAGACTTGAGCATTACACTAGCATAGCTAAGACAAGCTTGAATATCTTCTACTGTAATACCTGGGTAGTTTCGCAGAATTTCATCAATACTCCAACCTTGGGCGAGAAGATCGATGATAAATTCAACCGCAATCCTTGTTCCTTTAATGATAGGTTTTCCCACCAAAATATCGGGATTTAGTGTAATTCGAGTTTCCCAGTCCATAGCTACATCATTGAAAGTGTTTTCAAAAAGGTAAAGGCTGCATGGGACGCACCCTACAATATCTCGTTTTATTATAACAGGATTTGGTATCACAGCTGCAATAAATGTGCATGGTGCGTTCCCCAAAAATCGATCGCTGGACCAGTAGGAGCCACATTAGGGAACGCAGCTTACAAGATCGGCTGTTTACACCCTCCACCGAGGACTTGCGGCATAACGGTCTAGTTAGGCTTTTCGCTAAGGGTAGGGTAATACATTTAAATTTTGAATAAATCGGTAGTCTCGTTGATTCTTGGTGATAAAAGGGTAATTCCATATTATTGCTGTACCTGCAATCAAGCCATCGGCAATCAGCAAACCGTGACTTAGCCGATACAAGCGAAGTAAGTCAACCGCTTTGTCTGAAATAGGTTGGTCAATTCTGATTACATCAAACTGTTGAAGGAATTTTTCCAGCGTCCGTAACTCTGACTTGTTAGTGCAGCCAACAATTAGTTCCATTTGTGTAACTACGCTAATTGCTAATCTGGAACTTGATTGTAGCCTTTGCAGACAATTGACTGCGTCAGGAATACCACGACCAACATCAATGATTATGTCGGTATCTACGATAGTTGAACTAGCCATTTGTCTTTGACCACTCGCTTTCTCGTAAATTTCGCACCCAAGTAGTACTATCTAAATCTTGACGATCGCGCCACATTCCAACAAAGGGATCATTAACTAAATCAACATTTGACGATGCAGACAGAGGTTCAGAATATATGTACTTTTGTTTCAAAAAAGCGATCAGGCTGACTACTTGGCTCTGTGCTTCAGCAGGCAAAGATAAAAATTCACCTAAAATCTCATGAGTCATGGTTGTATCCTCCCCCATATCACGCCCAAAAGCGTGTTAGCCAGATTAGCTTACTGCAAAGAGCTTCCTTTAAGGAGACTTATCACCGAAGCCTTCTGGGAATGTAGCAAAGATTCTTATATCTGGCTGCACTTTGTCACAAAATTTCACTATTATTTCGGGTAAGGTATGGTAAATCCCTTGATAGATAGGGTTTACTGAAAAAGTTTGTTGGTGGGGCTAGGGTGTGGGGTGTGGGGTGTGGGGTGTAGGGTTTTACCCATTTTCAGGCGGTCAATTACCTAATTTTCAGGGAAAAAGTACCTTAATTTTACCCCCGATCACTCCGATAGCCAGTACTTTTTGATTTCCCAAAAGTCTAAAAGTCTTACCCAACAAGGTTTTTAGATTTATTCAGCAAGCTCTAAGTAAATTTTGATATAAATTACAGGGCAAGAATGGAGGATTTGGGGTGGCACAACAGAAACATTGTCCCCATTTACTCGGTTACAGTTTGTCTGCGAGTTGTTAACCATCGATTCAGGGAGCGTGAACTCTCGCTACTGCGCCGACCAGCTAATAGTCCTTCGATACCAATATGCTCATCTAGATCGAGCCATTCGATAGCACATCCATCCGCTAAGAGTTGCCAATTTTGACGCTCGGCGGGGGAGGCGTGCAGTAAACGAGGGTACCATGTTAGCGGAACGGTGATGCTGCGACCGTCGGCTAGGTCGATTATTAATTTATCGTCGGTTAGGGTCACTTGATGGGCAATTGGCTCGGTTTCAAGGGTCAAAGTAATCATGCCATGCGCTTAGGATTGCGGGTTGATGTTCTGTTATTAGTTTAGCAATCTGGTTTAATTCATGTTCTTTGAATCCTCGGTTTTTCTCTAAGGTAATGGGATCAAGCCAATATTTAGCGAGTTTGCGATCGCGTTTGACATGGATATGGGCTGGCTCTCGTTGATCTGAACTGAAAAAGATAAAACTGTAAGGCCCAACTTGAAGGAAGGTAGGCATGAGAAAAGCTATTTTAAAGGTATATTTAGCTCTATGCTCTTATTATATGTCAATTTCTCTAATTCACAATTACCCACAAAAAAAGAGACCCTTGCAGATATCCTGTTGTAATACCTTCAATTAACGCTTAGTTTTTGTCTGCCTAGGCGCGGCGGCGCTTGAAGCCAACTCCCAGAGCGACGACAGCCCCCAGACCAACGAGAGCAGAGGGTTCCGGGGTTTGAGCGGGAGGAGCGGCATCGCACTTTAACCCACAGTTTCAATCAATGTGCATGGTGCGTTCCCCAAAAATCGATCGCTGGAGCAGTAGGAGCCATATTAAACCTCTTGCAAAAGTCTTAAGTCGATCCTTGTACAGCAACATTTTTGAAGATTATCAACTACTAATAAATAATTAACTGAAAGTCCCTCCCATTATTGTTTCTATCGTTTGTTTTCGGATTTATGCAAGAGGTCTATTAGGGAACGCACCCTACGGCTACGGCTGCGTTGTTAGACCGCGCCTCACCGAATCTCTTCTAGCACTGGCTCATAAGGCTTCAATCTTGACCTTACCGCCCTCAATGTTATCGACCTGCAACCGATATCTGTAAAGCAGCGCCATTCCTAGTAGAGGCTCTGTTTCTGATTCTGCAATATCAATCTCTTGGTACTGCCCATCCCATATCACAGTCCCAGTGTACAGATCAAAATAAGTTTCACTGCCATCACCCAGCGTGACAAAATCAGAACCACTCCAAGGTAAATTTAATGTAGCGATGATTGTAGAGGGCAAAGATAAAAATCCATTGAACCCAGTATCAATCACCGCGTCAACCGCTTGCAGTTGCCGATTTGAGTTTCCGACTACAATCCTTAGCGTGGCTTCACGCCGCAAATTTACAACACCTTCCATCATGGATTTTTCTTCAAACTCCGTGCCCCGAAATGATAAACAGCGCGATGTCCGATACGAATGATCCAAGGTTGGGCATCGGGGTGACGTTCAAAGAGCCGATTAGTTGCAGGCACAACGTTTTCATCGACTTCAAACTCTCCAGTTTCAATGTCGATCGCTACAATCTTACCTTCATTACCGGCTTCGACTTGCTGCCGAATGCCAGATTCGTAGAGTTTTTGCCCTCGCTCGGCTAACTCATCTTTGGGATAACGCCGTTGACGAACTGCCATAGGGTTGACCTCAACTCAGTATTTTGCCTTAATTATACTTTGATTTATTCTAACGAAGTGCTCCCGCTCTACTACTGATGAGCCGCCTCATCGGAAGCCCACCAGTGGTGCACTTCAAATTTGAATCGGCGCTTCAATCAATGTGCATGGTGCGTTCCCCAAAAATCTATTAGTGGAGCAGTAGGAGCCACATTAGGGAACGCACCCTACAAGATCGGCGTGCTGCTACGCAGTGCCTTCGGCATCGCACTACAAATCATCAATCGTTACCAACCCACCTTCCGTAAACTGAATCACAAGTTCATGGCTATCTAATAAAGCAGTTCCAACCAGGGGTCGCCGCCCTGTGGCAAATACACGAGTTTCTCGCTCCTCACCATTCCAGATAATAATTGCTTTGTGAAGAGGCAGCATTACTTGGCTGTTGTCTGCTAAATTCGCACGCATATCGTACCTGAAAGGAAGATTCAGTAATGCTACTGCTTCGGGTGGTAAACAAAGCTCATCTGTAAATCCTGTATCTACTACAAACTCAATCGGAAAGTCAGCGCGATTTGGAATCCGAAATGGGATAGTGATGATCGGGTGTCCATTAGCCACAATACCTGAAATCACTTAACTACACGCTCCATAACACCCCCACCAAAAGCGGCAGCAACGTTGTAGCCAATTTTGATCCCAAAGAGCCGAGCATGGGGGTGTTTCTCGCTCAATAAGTCAGCAGCGTGTAAGCCATTTTCATCAACTTTGTAGTCACCTGTTTCAATGTCAATGATAACCATCTTGCCAATGTTCTCTTCAACTTCCACCTCTTGGCGGATTCTGCTTTCGTACAGTTTCTCTGCACGTTGAGCAACTTCTTCACGGCTTAAAAGGATTGCTTGCATATACTAACTCCTGATTACGATTTGACTTCTGGAGACCCCTCTATAATATCTCACAGGTCTGTAGGATGAGCTAATGCCCATCCTTGTATATTGAGAGAGGTGGTAGACCGTCCCAACCTTGGTCAGAAAAGACCGCTTCGTAGCAAGGGTCACCACCATAATCTCCCTGACAAAACTCGAACAGTCGCCGGGGTCGTGGCGAAAACAATCAATTTTTAAGCT